>JAGGSN010000174.1 GCA_021159005.1 Candidatus Zixiibacteriota bacterium
GCGTCAGGATGGAAGGAATGACATCCCTTTATGCGTCAGGATGGAAGGAACGACATCCTGACGCTGACGAATATACAGCTTATTATTTTAACAACACCATCTTTCTTGCTTGTTCAAAGTTGTTTGCTTTTATTTTATAGAAATAAATTGCCGATGGATACTTATCGGCATCCCATATTATCGAATGCGAGCCGGCTGGTTGTCTGCCTGTAAACAGGGTTTCGATTTTCCGGCCGAGCATGTCGTATATCTCGATATTTACATTTGATGCTATTGGCAAAGCATATTGAACTGTAGTTTTAACGTTAAACGGGTTGGGGTAATTTTGAGATAATGTAAATTTCTCCGGGTGTGGATGCTTGCCTGGTTTTATACCGGTTAGATGCTCAGCCTCAACGAACATAACTGGTAATGCAGCATAACTCCTACTATTACAAGAATCATAAATATAAGTAATATATGGCAATAAATCAGCATCCTCAGCGGCGCTGGGACATATTTCGCTTTCATATAAAGGTGTATTTGTGATATTTTGCGGCTCCTGCCATGTCAAACCATTATCCCCCGATTGGTTGATATAAAGATCACCGTTGTATTCGCCGTTAGTATTAGTATCGCCCTTGGCATACTGGCACCATGTGGCAAATAAAACAGGCGGTTCATCCTGTCTGCTTAATGAAACCTGACTAATTGCAGGAATATAGCCATAGAATGATTTTAATGTATCTTCATTTACAGTTATCAAATTAATATTTTCAGATAGCTCGTCATAATGCCATAGCCAGCTAATAGCATTATAAGATGTTGGCCAGGCTATATGTAAAACATCATTGTAATCGAAAAGAGCTTCAACACCGAAAGCGGCTATATGGCTTGAATCTGAATTCATATAATCGGTAACTTGGATATTATCTGTTTGCCAGTTCCAGTTTAAGCCATCCTCAGATACAATATAATATACCTCGTTACCGTATTGCGAGGTTGTATCGTTTGGGTGAAGGAATGCGATAGCTACTCTATCGGATACCGGCGAGGCGGTAATAATTGCCGAAATTACCATAACCGAATCGACTAATTGAACATCGCTCCAGTTACTGCCGCCATCGGTTGAATTTGTGTAGCATAGCCTTTTAAGTCTCCAATCGGTATTTTCGGTCATAACGATATGGATGTTATCGTTTCGGTCGACCGCAACATCCGGCCAATAGCATCGTCCCGGGTAATCTGGTGTTTGCGGGAATATCTCATCGGGCGGATTATAATGATTAAAAAAAACCATTCCCGGAAATTCACACTCAACTGACAGAGTAACATAAGTTGGGTTGCTGCCGCCAGTAGAATGGTATATGATAGCACCTCGATTACCGTAAATAATATCAAGATTGCAGAAGCCAGCTCCATTACAGCCAACTGCGCTATCAAATTGATTTGGATTCCAAACGCCATCAGGATTTCTCCAATTATAATATACGCACCGCGGCGCTGGCGGATATGGCAAGCCAAGCACGTTCATCCAACAAACATAGATACTGCCGTCATCGCCTACCGCTATCCGGCTGCTTACAGAGCCGTTATTTTGATATGTCCAATATGTTGTTCCGACAGTATCGCCCAGCGGCTCGGTATGAACTGCGCCAGTTATTAGCAAAATAATCAATGCAATAACGATTGTTTTCATTATGCTTCCTCCGTTCCTTGTGCTTTGTATGCCTTGCGATTATGCGCTGTTTGCCCTAACCTGGATTTTACTCCATCCTGCAACTTTTGGTAATGCGGGCTTTCTATAGTAAGGTTTAGAATTAACAGTTTAATAATCCCCGCCACTAACGGAGGATTATTTTCTATGCGTCGGGATGGAAGGAACGACATCCTGACGCTGGGAATTGGCGAACATGACTAACCTATGGAATAATAAACACTTAGAAGGGCATCAATAAAGATTTTCAAGTCTGGTAAAAAAGCAGATTTTCGCAACCATATTAACTGCATATTTATAGTTCAAAATGACACATTTTTAACTATTAGAATTGCATATACATTTAATCCGCTTGCAATTAGCCGATAACATGTATATAATATTATTCTATTTTTTGAATAGTAATCCTGTTAATATAAAGGAGAGGAAATGGCAGCAAAAAAGACAGTTAAAAAGAAAAAAGCTAAAACACAAACAACTAAGAAAAAGACTACAATTAAAAAAGCTAAGCCCGCAGCCGAAACAAACAAGCTCGTTTATTTATTTGGCGGCAAGAAAGCTGAGGGCAAGGGCGTCATGAAAGATATTCTTGGCGGTAAAGGCGCCGGACTTGCCGAGATGACTAATATCGGGATTCCGGTCCCGCCCGGTTTCACTATCAGCACGAAAACCTGCGACCTTTTCTATCAAAACAATATGACTGCTCCCAAAGAACTTGATGTTCAGTCGAAAAAAGGTATGGCTCATATCGAAAAACTGACTGGGAAAAAATTCGGCAATCCAAAAGACCCATTGTTATTATCAGTGCGTTCCGGGGCTAAATTTTCCATGCCCGGAATGATGGATACGGTATTAAATCTCGGACTTAATGATGAAACGTTGGTTGGACTTATTGAGAAAACAGACAATGAGCGATTTGTTTTTGACAGCTATCGACGGTTTATTCAGATGTTTGGCAATGTTGTGCTCGATATTGATAAAAGCGAGTTCGAGAAAATAATTGAAGCCCGTAAAAAGAAGCAAAAAGTCAAACTCGATACTGAATTGACGATTGATGATTTAAAATACATCATTAAAAAATACAAAGAGGTAATCAAAGCTAAAACCGGCGAGGAATTCCCTCAGGATGTTGATGTTCAGCTTCAGATGTCTCGGGATGCCGTTTTCCGTTCTTGGAATAATCCCCGGGCTATTACTTACCGTAAGTTAAATGATATTCCCGGAGATCTTGGAACTGCCGTAAATATTCAGACTATGGTATTCGGCAACATGGGTGATGATTCCGCTACTGGCGTAGGATTCACTCGCGACCCCTCCACGGGACAGAAAAAGTTTTACGGCGAGTATCTTACTAATGCTCAGGGCGAGGATGTTGTGGCCGGTGTAAGGACGCCCAAGCATATATCCGACTTGGCCAAAGAAATGCCTAAGATATACAAACAGCTAAAACAGATAACCACTAATCTGGAAACGCATTATCGGGATGTTCAGGATTTCGAGTTTACCATTGAGCAAGGCACGCTCTATATGCTTCAGACCCGCACTGGCAAGCGCACTACTGCGGCGGCTGTTAAAATTGCGGTCGATATGGTCAAGGAGAAGCTTATTAGCAAAAAGGAAGCGCTATTAAGAGTAGAGCCTGTTTCCTTAGACCAGCTTCTTCATCCCCGAATTGACCCCAAGGCTAAACCGACAGTTATTGCCAAAGGCTTAGCCGCCTCTCCGGGTGCGTCATCAGGAATGGCAGTTTTTTCCTCTGATGATGCTGTTCGTTTTGCCGAGGCTGGCAATAAAGTTATTTTAGTTCGTCAGGAAACCAACCCCGATGATATACACGGCATGAATGCCGCAGAGGGCATACTTACATCGCGCGGCGGAATGACCTCGCATGCTGCGGTTGTTGCCAGAGGTATGGGGACATGTTGTGTGGCTGGGTGCGAGGATGTCAAGGTTTACGAGGTTGACAGAAAATTTATAGTCGGCAAACATGTTATTTCCGAAGGAGATGTTATCACGCTTAACGGCAGCACTGGCGAGGTAATGTTAAACGAGGTTGCCACTATCGACCCGGAGCTTTCGGGAGAATTCGGCGTTTTCATGAGTTGGGCGGATGATGTGCGTTTGTTAAAGATTCGCACTAATGCCGACACTCCTAAAGATGCCGAAAGAGCAATATCATTCGGAGCAGAGGGTATCGGATTATGCCGCACCGAGCACATGTTTTTTGCACCGGACAGAATCCCGCTTGTGCAGAAAATGATACTTGCAGACAATGAACTCGACCGCCGCGAGGCGCTTGATAATCTTCTGCCGCTTCAAAAGAAAGATTTCAAAGGAATATTTAATTCAATGCAGGGTAAGCCGGTTACTATCAGGACCATAGACCCGCCCTTGCATGAATTCCTGCCTGATAAACAGGAAGTCATCAAGGAAATAGAAGAGTTAAAAGCCAAGGGCGCCTGGGAGGATGATATTAAAGCTAAGGAAAAAATCCTGACCAGAATAGATGAGCTTACCGAGTTTAATCCAATGATGGGGCATCGCGGCTGTCGTTTAGGAATCACATATCCGGAGATTACAGAAATGCAAACTCGGGCGATTATTTCGGCCGCCTGTGAAATCACCAAAAACCCCAAGAAAGAAGCTCCGCTGCCTGAAATCATGATACCGCTTGTGGGCACTGTGGAAGAGCTAAAAAATCAAAAGGCTATAGTCGATCGAGTGGCTAAAGAGGTTATGAAGCAATATAAGCGGGAAATTAACTATCTTGTTGGAACCATGATAGAAATACCGCGCGGCGCGTTAACAGCCGATGAGATTGCCGAAATAGCCGAGTTCTTCTCTTTTGGCACCAATGACCTTACTCAGATGGCATTCGGGTATTCGCGAGATGACGCCGCTAAATTCATCAAAATTTACCTTGATAAAAATATCCTACCCAAAGATCCATTCGTCAGCATTGATAGAAAAGGCGTCGGCCAGTTGATGAAAATAGCTGCCGAAAAAGGTCGTTCGGTAAAAAAAGACCTCAAGATTGGTATCTGCGGTGAACATGGAGGAGACCCCTCATCAATTGAATTTTGTCATGAAATTGGATTGAACTACGTGAGTTGTTCGCCATATAGGGTTCCTATTGCCCGTTTAGCGGCTGCTCATGCCGCCCTTGGCAAAACCGACTATACGATGAAATAATTGTAATATATACTTGCCTACGGCCGCAAGGGTTCGATATTGAACCCTTGCGGTTTATAAATCCGCTTGACAGCTAATCAGAATAGCATAAAGACATCTTTTTTTAATCAAAATTCCTATCAAATAATTTGTTGACATTTATAAACCCAATCCATAAATTACGTTTCTGAAATTATGTGAAATGTATCACAATTTTAGCTGATAGCTTAGAGAGAAATTAATGGGTTTTTATAATAGTTGCCAACAAAAATTATGAAAACAAATAAATCATTACTAATTTTATTTTCAAAGGAGAAAATATGTCGTTACTTAAAGACAAACTTGCCCAGCAGATACCGGGATTGCGCGACGATATCAAAAATTTCGTCAAGGCGCACGGCGATAAGCAGCTTTCGACCGTAAGCATCGCCCAGGCGTACGGCGGCATGAGGGGTGTCAAAGCTATGGTTTGCGATACCTCGGAAGTGCCTCCGGATAAAGGACTTCTAATCAGAAACATACCGATTGGCGAACTCGCAGACAGGCTGCCCGAAGAAATATTCTTCCTGCTGTGCACCGGCGATTTGCCCAACAAAGAAGAACTTGCCGACTTGCAGAAAGAATATTCCGCTCGCTGCGAGGTTCCCGATTATGTTTGGAAAGTTCTTGAGGCTATGCCGAAAGATTCCCATCCGATGTGCATGTTTGATACCGCCATCTTGGTGATGGAGAAGGAATCCAAGTTCCGCGCCGGTTATGACAAGGGTATGAAGAAAACCGAATACTGGGAGCCGATGCTCGAGGACAGCCTCGATATTTTGGCGAAACTGCCCAATATCGGCGCTGGCATATACCGCATGCGTTTCGATAAAGGTCCCCGTATTGCTCCGAAAAAAGATCTTGATTGGGGCGCTAACTTTGCCTACATGCTTGGCCTTGATGATCCCAAGGGCACCTTGGCTGACTTGATGCGTCTCTATTTAACGCTTCATTCAGACCATGAGGGCGGCAATGTTTCCGCTCATACTTGCCATTGTGTAGCCAGCGCATTATCTGATGCTTATTATGCTGTCAGCGCCGGCTTGAACGGCTTGGCTGGCCCGCTTCACGGCTTAGCCAACCAGGAATGCCTTAACTGGGTGCTTCAGGTGCATGAAAAATTCGGTGGTGTGCCCAGCGATGACGAGCTTAAAAAGTTTGCCTGGGATACATTAAATGCCGGCAAGGTTATTCCCGGTTATGGTCATGCCGTACTGCGTGTTACCGACCCGAGATACACCGCTTTCCGCGCTTTCGGTCAGAAACATATGGCTGATGACCCGATTTTCGCGATTGTCAACAAGGTTTATGAAATTGTGCCGGGCGTGCTCAAAGAGCACGGCAAAGCCAAGAATCCATGGCCGAATGTCGATGCTGGTTCCGGCTCATTGCTGTATCATTACGGCATGAAAGAGTTCCCGTATTACACAGTGCTGTTCTCGATTTCGAGAGCTATGGGCATGTGTTCGCAGATGATTGTCAGCCGCGCGATGGGTTATGCTATCGAGCGTCCGAAATCTTTGCCGACTGCTGTTATCAAAGCCCTAGCTGGCGCGTAATTAATCGAGTAGATATTCAAATTTTCAAAGCCCGCCATAGGCGGGCTTTTTTTATTGACATTAAATTTGTGTTGCCGGAAGAAAAAAGAAAAATAAAAGCGGCAGCATAAACGTTCAAATAATTTCCAAAGAAGTAGTAGGGCAGGGCAGAAGCAGTAGGGCAGGAGTCTCCGACTCCTGCCTATTAAGGATACCCCAATGCATCTGTTGCGCAGATTATTTTTATAACGAGAATATTAATTCTGTCACATATTCAACTAACCCGTATTATTCACAAACTCCAGCATACGATACTTCAATGTGTAAATTAGTCATTGCTCCGCCACTGGTGGAGACCAAAGGGAGCGCGGCAATCTGTATGCTTTAATTTGCACGGCAACAAGGAGATTGCCATGTCGCTCCGCTCCTCGCAATGACTCCTTTTATTTTTTATGAATAATGCGGGCTAAGATTATTGAGGATTATAAAGAGTAGTTGAAAAATAATCGCGCCGAATAGGCAGGAGTCTCTAATAACTACCTTATTGCATAGCCCTACTTACTTGATATTATAAAATGTATCCTGTTTTATTAACAATTTCCGACTCCTGCCCTACTAACTGCCCTCTAAGGCGGGCTGGCATAAGAGAAACTTATGTTAGCACAGAAATTTCGGGGCTTTTAAAATTTCAAATTTCGTGGGCAGGTTTTAAACCGATTCCTATTGCCCAAATTGATAAATTGTTGTATATTATTATTAAGCAAAACAAGAAAATTGACAAACTGGAAAACAGAATTGGCGAACTTGAAAACAATATAAAATAACGGGTAAATCATATGAATATTTGTAAAATATCAATCATGCTGCTACTTGCAGCAGCATCCGCGGCGATAGCCCAAACATATCAAATAGATTGGTATGTTATCGGTTCCGGCGGCGGCAGTTCGTCATCGGAGAGCTATTCGGTTGATGGCACAATCGGTCAGCCGATAGTCGGGCAGACATCATCGGAGAATTACATCGTCGAAGCCGGTTTTTGGGTTGGTTCCGGTGCGGGACCATCCGGCTATGAATATCTCCCCGGCGATGTCAACATGGCTAATGGCTTATGGCCGCCATTGGTTATTGGCGGTGATGTTACTTTCTTAGTTAACTACTTTAAAGGTTTGCCAGCCAGCCAACCCTGTTTGCTTGATGGTTTCTGGGCATCTGCCGATGCCAACGGCGATTGTATAGTCATAGGCAGTGATGTGATAAGATTAGTCAATTATTTCAGAGGCGCCGGCGAGATAGAGTATTGTCCTTCTTATCTGCCTGCCTATCCCCCGCTGCCGCCCTCGGCGCCATCCGGTTGGCCGAATTGCGAGATACCGCCCGCAGCAGATAAAGTTGTTCCTGTAAGAAATAGTAATTAAAACATAAATACTCCGATGCCAGACTGTTGACAAAAGGCTGATGAAATAAATTTTTAAACAATATTGAATTTGTAAAACAGTAACGCGTAGGAGCATATTGCAATACGCCCCTACGCGCGGCGGCATACATCACCCTAAAATATATTATATTATTTTGCCAACAACCTGCCCCCGATTTTCCAGCCGGGGCAGGCTTTGTCAACACCCCCTGGCTTCCAGATGCCGCTTGACAGCCCTGCTGCTTAATAATTATATAATCAATTCTTATAAAGAAATATTGGAATATTTTGAAAGTTGATTTATAATATATAGAGTAGATTGGCGAAAAATATTTTAATCTGCAGGAGGTTGCAGCTTTATGAAAAAATTGATTGTAATAATTGCTATCCTTATAATAACTGGTTCAGCCAGCGCACAAGTAGGACTTCGACCAGCTGCTTTTTATGTAGATTTAGCGGCTTTTGCCTCAGACAGTTCCGATGTTGAAAGGCTTGAAGTGTATTATAAAATATATACATCCAAACTTACACATATTCTTAAGGATGGAAAATATTTTGCCAGCTATAGCGTTACTGCAGTTATTAAAAAAGATAAAAAGCAGCATACGGCTGCCGAAACTGAAGGTTCTCTATATTCTGCATCGTATGATGAAACCCAGAATTTAGAAAACTATATTGTCGATAAATTGGACTTCCATTTGAAACCGGGAAAATATAAGCTTGAAATCACCTTAAACGACCTGAATGCCTCCTCCTTGAAAACGTTGGAAACCAATATCAATATTAGCAGCCTAAGCAAAAAAAAGGAGGCGTTTTCAAATATTTTGTTTGCCAGCGAAATATCTCCGGCTGAGGATTCATCGGCATTTAATAAAAACGAGTGGCGGGTTATTCCCTCGGTTTCCCGAAGGTATGGTGATAATATAAATCATCTTAAATTCTATTACGAATATTACAATACAAATCCCGGTACAGATTCTATTCTTATAACTTATGAGATAATAGACAGTAAAAATAATGATTATCTTACTAAAATCGTCTCTAAGGAAAGGCGCGCATTAAACAGGTATATCGATTCGCTCAGCCTTGAAAATATTTTACCAGGACCTTACGAATTAGTAATAACCGCTAAAAGCAGCAGCTCGAAAAAGACTATCAGTCAAAGAGGGTTTTTTAAGCTAATCTGGTCGGCTCTTGAAATGGTTAAAAACGATTATAAGACGGCAGTAAATCAACTGGTTTATATTGCAAATTCAAATGAGATAAAACTCCTGAAAGACACACCGAAAGAAAATCGTGTTGATAAATGGAATGAATTCTGGGAATCGAGAGACCCCAGTCCGGATACGCCCGAAAATGAAATCAAAGACGAATATTATAAGCGAATTGCCTATGCTAATCATAACTTCAGCGTACCTAATAAAAGCGGCTGGCGAACAGATATGGGTATGACTTATATCATTCATGGCGAACCGGATGATATCGAACGCTATCCATTCGAACTTGAAACCAAGCCGTATGAAATATGGTATTTCTATGCTCCCAGACGGAGGTTCTTGTTTATCGATGTTAGAGGTTATGGCGAATATGAGCTTCAATATCCTTATGATGGCGATATATCAAAACCAATCAATATATATGGAGGATGATTATGAAAAATTTAGCTGTTTGTTTAATAATGTGCGTTTTATCATCGTTTTGCCTGGCTGAGAAAACAGATATTTCCGGTGACTTATATGCAGACAATAATAATCTGCTAATCCTTGCCGATTATGCATGCTTTAAGTATTCCGATAACATAGACTTAGTGTTTACCGAAATGTATTACAGCTTCTTCCGCAGCCAGCTTTACTTTAATCCTGATACATCAGGCTACAACGCCTGTGTTGACGTTTATCTTGAGATAATTTCTGAAGCCGGTGAGTTGATAGATTCAAGCAGTTGGCGGATGGCAAGTCGGACAGCCACTATTGCCGAATCGAAAATCCCAAATTATTTAATAAATGATATAATAACAGCCAAGCTAAAACCCGGCAAATACAGCTTTAATATAAAAATTGCCGATGTTTATTCCGACGTTTTCGGGCAAAAGAAGATTGAATTTACCGTCCCTTCATATTCATATACCGACCTGGAATTATCTCAATTAGAATTAATCTATAATATTTCAGATCCCGATAACGGACCATTCGATAAAGCCGGGAAAAAGATTATTCCCAACACCAGGGCAATTTATTCTCATGATGACAACATAGTTTATTTTTATGCTGAAGCCTATAATCTCGATTCAGCTTGGAATACATACACAATCGATATTCGCATCTATGACGGCAACGGCAATCTATATAAAGACATTCCGTCAACAACACAACCCATTGCAAGCAAATCGACGGTGGTTCTGAATGGCTTTAATATCGCTTCTTTTAGAGTTGGGATGTATAAATTATCAGTAGGCATACATTCGGGCGGAAATAGCGTCATCAGAGAAAAATATTTTGAAATTACGCCGGGCAAATTAGAATGGGAAATAGCTAAGGAAAAACAGGAATTAGCGGATTTTCCCGAAGCCGATAAAATCACATCCGATGATGAGGCTAAAAATTTTAAAAACCAAATATTATATATTGCCTCTCGCGATGAATTGAAACAATATGACAAACTGCCGTTAGCCGGCAAAAACGGATTCGCCAAAGCCTTCTGGAAAAGGCGCGACCCAACTCCCGAAACTGTAATAAACGAATTTAAAATCGAGCATTACAAACGGTTTAGGTATGCTAATGAAGCCTATTCCTCTTTTAAAGAGGCAGAGGACTCTAATAAAAATGGCTGGCGGTCTGATAGGGGAAGGGTCTATATTGTTTATGGCGCGCCATCGGATAAAGAAAATAATCCCTCATCATTAGAGGCTAAGCCGTGGACACAGTGGAATTACGATAATGTTGAAGGTGGAGTATATTTCATCTTCATCGATGAGACCGGCTATGGCAATTACCGTCTTGTCCATTCCACAGCTCAGGGCGAACCCAAGGATTATTACTGGGAAAATCGCCTGATGCCCTCATCGCTTAGCAAATGATATTCCTTATACAGTAGGTTAAGACCTCCGAGGGGGCGATCTTGACAAGCCCGTTAATGGCGAAGCTGCCAAGCAGGCACTTCCGCAACCAGAGTGTATGCTTTTAGCCTGCATCCCGTTAAACGTGGTTGTGGTGTACGCCCCGTGCTCGTTATCTGTGGTTGGTGTACGTCCTCGTACACCGACAAAGCCTATCCCATCACCCGATAATTCGGCGACTCCTTAGTGATGTTTATATCATGCGGATGATTTTCTCTTACGCCTGCGGATGTTACCCGAATAAAACGAGCGTTTTGCTTTAAAGCCGTAATGTCTTTAACGCCGCAAATCCCCATACCGGCTTTAATCCCGCCAATAAGCTGAAAAACAGAATTTGCTAACTGGCCTTTATTCGGAACTCGCCCGACAACGCCCTCCGGCACCATTTTGCTCGATTCATCTTCCTGGAAATACCTATCGGCAGACCCCTTTTTCATAGCCTCTATCGACCCCATGCCGCGATAAACTTTATAGGCACGCCCCTCATAAAGAATAGTTTCGCCGGGAGCTTCATCGGTGCCGGCAAACAATGAGCCTATCATCACCGTATCGGCGCCTGCCGCCAATGCTTTCGTGATGTCGCCGGAGTAGGTGATGCCGCCATCCGCGATAATCGGTATTTGATGCTTGGCGGCGGCTTCGGCGCATTCGATAATTGCGGTAATCTGGGGCATGCCGGCACCGGTAATAACTCGCGTAGTGCAGATTGAACCAGGTCCGATGCCAACCTTAACAGCATCAGCGCCTGCTTTGATAAGGCTCTCCGCACCTTTGGCTGTGGCAACATTTCCCGCAATGACATTTATATCGGAATATTGGCTCTTAATTGCTCGAACGGCATCTATCACACCTTTAGAATGGCCGTGCGATGAATCGACCACGATAACATCCGCGCCGGCATCAATTAAAGCAGCAATTCTATCCATGCTTCCCTTGTTCGCGCCAACAGCCGCGCCAGCTCTGAGACGTCCCCGATTATCTTTGCTGGCATTGGGATATTTTATCCTCTTCATAATATCCTTAATAGTTATCATGCCCTTGAGTATTCTTTCCGAATCAACAATAAGCAGTTTTTCAATACGGTGTTCATGAAGCAGATTTTTAGCCTGTTCCAAATCGGTTCCTTCGGGGGCGGTAATCAGATTATCTTTTGTCATAACCTCTGAAATCAACAAACTCGGATCGGGATGGAAGCGTAAATCGCGGTTTGTAAGTATTCCAACCAACTTGCCATTATTTGTAATCGGTATTCCGGAAATCGAGAATTTTTCCATTACTGCCATCGCCTCACCTATATTGGCTTCCGGATGAAGGGTTATCGGATCGACAATCATACCGGATTCCGAACGCTTAACCTTGTCGACTTCTTCAGCCTGCCTCTCTATAGACATATTTTTATGGATAATTCCAATACCGCCCTCGCGAGCCATGGCAATTGCCAAGCTCGACTCAGTAACAGTATCCATCGCCGCCGATATAAGCGGTATATTTAAAATGATATCGCCCACCAGACGGGTAGCAAGGTTCACCTGGCTGGGAAGTGTCTCCGAATAAGACGGTACTAATAATACATCATCAAATGTTAAGGCTAAGTCAAAATTATTAATCATGATAAAATCCTTTCATTTAGCTTTAAAAAAAACCGGCATAATGCCGGTTTATAAATAAAAACTCGTTTAATATTAATAAATTAATCTTCATCAATCCAAATTAAAATCCTGCCGCAGCTATCGCAAGTATAAATTCTATCTCCACGTCTGATTTGTTGAACCATTTGCGGAGGAATTTGTTTGAAACAGCCGCCGCAAGCTCTCTTGCGAAGGGGCACAACAGCATTACCGCCTTTGCCTTTACGGATTCTTTCATAAACTGTCAGAGCTTTTCTGTCTAATGACTTAGTCAGTTCCTGCCTGATTTGTTTTTTTTCGACGATTTTCGATTCGAGCAATGCCATCTCTGACCGAAGATTCTCTAAGTGTGTCTGATTGTTTTCCTTAACATCTTTCAGCTCAGCTTCAAGTTCCCCTATTTTTTCAGTACTCTCATCGATAGTGCCCATCAACTTTAGAATCTCATCTTCACTATCGCTGATATTTTGCTTTCTTTGGTCTATTTCTGTAATTAAAGCGTCATATTCTTTGTTGGTTTTGATAACTTTCATCTGTTTAGTATATTTTCCCAGCGCTTCTTTGTCAGCTTCAATATCAATTTCGATTTGCTTCTGTTTTTTCTGAGCTTCTATAAGGATGTCTTTATTTTCTTGATATTCTTTTTCAAGTATTACAATCTCATTGTTAACATTATCAATCATTTCAGGTAAATATACTTTTGATCGTTCAAGTTCTCCAAGTTGTTCGTCAATTTCCTGCAAGTCTAATAGAGAAGTTAAAATCTGTTGCATACTATTTCCTCATAATAAAAAAAGTGCGCTTTATAGCACACTTTTAAATTACTATTATCTTTGTTTGGGGATGAATTATATTTTTTGTAGGGATTTTGATTATTCATCCGCCTCTCGTTCTTTTTGTTTTCAACTATGGGCAATACTGGATTTGAACCAGTGGCCTCTCGGATGTGAACCGAACGCTCTAACCAACTGAGCTAATTGCCCTAACCACTTGGGCCCACCAGGACTCGAACCTGGGACCCACTGATTATGAGTCAGTTGCTCTAACCAACTGAGCTATGGGCCCTCAATCCATGTAATCATATTAAAGACTAAATAAAAACAAGTCAACCTAATTCTTATAAATAACCGTTATTTATAAAAATTTATTGTTTAACCACATATTCAGATAAAATTGATGATTGTATAATCTCGAATTTTGATCAAATCAATTTTGGTCAGCTAATCGCAAATATCTTATTAAAATCACAGCTTTATTAATTATACAACAATTAAATCACCCTAATTAGTTCTCAAAAAAGGCTATATAACTCAAAGGCCGCCTTTAAGGGCGGCCTCTGACCAAAGCAACTGAGGGGAGAGAAGCAAACTACAGTCATATACTAAAGCAATAGGCGTGCCAAAGTGCTTTATTTTGTGTTAATTTTGTAACTTATGTATACACAATTAGTTGCAAATAACTGTTTGGTAGTTTCCTTATTATACTATTACAATTATGTTATTAATATTAACATAATCAACTGCTATAGCTAATATAATTAAGGCTATTCTCAAAATAACTATTAATTCTAAAAAGTTGATAATGTAAATAGCATCTTTGCTAAAGTCGTTTATTATAAGGCAATACAACAGATAATAATATTACTGCTCATAGATTTAAAATTTTTGCTTCTCCGACAATAAGATATTTTAAAATAATTGCCTATATTTTTTTGCCTGTGATAAAATATCATAAAAACTTTACAGTGTTATAAACCATAACAATATGATACAGAAATCAAAATGACAACAGGACTAGCTGCCAAACATCGTCCTGCAGACATGTCCGTGTTCGATAACAGGCAGGCGGATTGCTTTCAGGTTCAGCAGCCCGACAGTTATTACAATATTACTCCTTTAATTCCGCTTGTAAGCTCTCAATATAATTTATTATCTTTTTAAATCCTTTGGCATCCCAATTAGGCATGCCAACCTTTGCCAGCTTTTCTTTTGCGGCAGAAAAATGCTTTAATGCCAGTTTTTTATCGCCTTTCACTATGGCAATTTCGCCAAGTTCGTTATTGGCAAAACCAACCCATTCGGTATTTGCTTCCGATGAGTCCTCGCGGTAAAGCCTTGCCGCCCAATCGTTAACTTTGGTCATCCAGCTGACAGCCGAATCTATTTGCCCGGTCATTCTATAAGCATGTCCAACAGACCAATCGGCAATCAGCTTGGGCAGTTCTTTATCGCCCTTATAATGATACTCATGAGCTTTTAATAAAGCTTCAAGGGCTTTATCATTTTCGCCGTTATCGCTGAAATTCCAGCCAAGGTTGTTCCAGAGTATTGCCAGCATATCATCGAGATTGCCTTTCTCCGCCGCTTCGATGCCCTTATAGCTCCAGCCGGTTCGTTCATCCATTGCGCCGGTGATTGAAACCATATTAGCCGCATCAACTGCCTGTCTAAAAAGTTCATGCTTCAAACAGTAATCATACATCTCTTTGAAAGTTGCGGCGGCTTTTTCGGTTACTGGCGCAGTTTCCTTTTTTTCCTTGACAGCTTCCTGCCACTCAAACCGTCCCCGAACGCCCAGATAACGAGTCCAACCTTTCGGCTCATCAGAGCTGGCTTTACGGGCGGCTTTTTCGAGCCATTTTTTACCTTCATCCATATTGTTTTGCTTGAGATAACATCGGGCAGCCTGCGACCACGCCTCAACCAATATACTGTTATTGTTTTCCTTTTCTGCTATTGCAGCGGCTTCGAGGTAAAATTCCTTAGCTTTATCTAAATCCTGATTGTTGAAATGCTCATCCGCTTTTTCTAATAGCTTCATACTTGCTTGACCTTCATTCTGACCAGAACAGTTGATAAGTAAAATTATTATCGACAGGATTAAACCATACATAGCGTTTATGCGGATTGCTTGATTCATTAGTGTTATCCTCTCCTTTAAATTGTTTTATAGGTAGTTGATTAACTTTTCCTTTAATACATAATAAGTTTTCCCTGATAAATTGTCAAGCGCTGAGCAATCGGGGCAAAGCCAATGAATGAGAAAATCGTAATAACAAGCTCTGAGATTATCTGCAGCTCATTAATGTATCTCAAATTAAAAATATGCAGGCGCTGCAACAAAAGCTTCTTGCGTTAATAGCGAAAATATTATAACATATTGCCGCACAACAATTGCGAAAGTGGCGGAACTGGTAGACGCGCTGGACTTAGGATCCTGTCCCGTGAGGGGTGGGGGTTCAAATCCCCCCTTTCGCATTATGTTTTTAACTCATTGTAAGCCATTAACACACAATAATATCATATTAATATTCAAGAAGTTATTATTCCATTAGCATATAACGTGTTGGATTATTCTAACCTGTATAATTCATAAAATTAACATTTATACTATAAATTAACAATTAATCAATTTAATAATATCAACAACCTGCTGCCGCAGTATTTACCGCCCGCGAAAATTTTAGAGAGACTATCCGCTATGAAGCATAACTTTATATTGTGCTTATAAGCTATTACCTGCTATCTAATTCTGTCTTAAAAATCTCTAACGTCTTCGGCCATTGCTTATTGTCGGGTTCCTCGACTACAGCCATTTCCATAACCGTGATTGCCTCCTCAAGCTTTCCGTTTGCCTTAAGAATCTGAGCGTGAGTATCTAATATCATGGCTTTCTGACTGCCGGATTCGGCAAGATTGACAGCTTTTGCGGCAAGTTGTTCTGCCTCTTCGAGATTGGTTAAGTTTTCGAAACACCACCAGGCGAATTCATTAAGACCATCCGGAGTGTCAAGCCAACCGTCGAACATGGCATCTCTTTTATATTCAACTGCCGCTATTGTATCTCCGGTTACATATAAACATTTAGCGGCAAGAAGCAATTTGTGTGTTCGCTGAATATCAGGGTCATCGCTATCGTCAGAGACAGCCAACCCATTATTGATATATTTAGCTAAATCATCTTGTTTGTCCATCCGTTTTGCCAACCGAATCATAATATTAGAAGTTTGAATTTTATCATCGCTATCGCCGTTTTTGATAACATCCATAGCGGCTAAGGCGGCATTATCATAGGTAAATTGCTCACGGTATATACCGCGGGCGGTATTATAGAAAATATCGAAAGTAAAATCTTTAGAATCGTCCTTATTCAATTGTTGAGCCTGAGTATAATAATTAACCGCATTTATATATTCACCGATTGCGGAATTATAGCGTCCCAGAACAACAGCATCCTTGATATTAGGGTTGGCGGCAAACCTCGATGTTTTCTCATCGATTGTGGTCAAATCAACTTTTGTCTCAGTTAGCGTTTCGATAAAATAAGCTTTTTCAAATCCCATCCAGCGGTCGATAACCTGTTCTTTGCTGTCAATTAGAATATATGTGGGATAGCCTTTGATAGTATATTTCTCCGAAAGCTCAACCCCATCGCCTTTTTCGCAGTCGATTTGATATAAAAGAACGTTCTTCAAAGCCTTGTTAATATCCGTATCTTCATTAAGCGCCTTGGTAAACCGCACACAGGGTCCGCACCACTCAGCAAAGAAATCCAAAAGCAAAGGTTTGCCTTCGCTGGCAGATAGTGCTAACGCCTCATCAAATGTCTGCGGCTTTTTCTCGCAGGTTATTCCGGTGATGCATATAAAAATGGCGAGAAACAGTATCGCTGTTTTTTTCATTTGGTTTTCCCTTTCAATGTTTTATCTATCGTACTCTGGCTGCCAGGCACGAGCTTGGCAGCTTCTCCGCTTATAAGCTCGTCAATCCGCCGCGGCGGACGCTTCAGATGGATTGACCTATTGCTTCCGCTATAACTCAATTTTAACTTCATTAATATATAACAGTTTTCGGTCTCTATTCTTAAGGAAATTTTTCAGGATATAGCCGATATCCGGTTCTACTTTATTATTATAAACGTCTTTATCATTAACTTTAATAACAAGATTTTGGTCTAAGCGCATCATATCCGGGTGAATCAAAACTCTAAAAGCACCCAACCGGGATTGAGTAATATCGATTCGGTTTGAGGCGAATTGAACCTTCGCCATTGCGGATGGCTGTTCGCGAATGAAAAGGTTATAATTTTTTGGCTCAGGCAAATAGCCATGCAAAGGAACTTCTTGATTATCTCTGCTAACTGTAATCTCCACAAAATCGCCCCGCGATAAGCCGGCTTTAAAAGCAACTAAATCAGCCATGGTTTCAATACTCATTTTATTGCCTCTAATGATAATATCGCCTGCCTGAAGGCCTATTCGTGAGGCAAGATAATCGCCATCAACAACACGGTCTATTTTTACTCCGATAGTATCCTCAAAATCCGAAGGTATAAAACCGATGGTTATTGTGCTGTCAATCATAGCGGCATTGTAATCGATATGCCAGGGAGCCGGTTGGCTTATCGCAACCTTATCAATTGCAAACCAGCGACACAAGCCAAATTCCCGCAGAGCAGTTTCCCAAACAATTGAGGTTGGAAACGGATTACGCGGATGACGTTTGAGGAAATTGGCAATCAGGGGAAACTCTTTATCGGCATATGAGAAAGAGTGTGTTCCCTCAAGTTCGCGGTATAATACTTTGCCGCCGGCATCAATAGCCATATCGATAGTTGGCCGCATAGTATGAGTCGGATATAACCCGTCTTTATCAGTAGTAACCGCATAAAGCGGAGTATTGTAAAAATTGGGGGCATAGGTTGGCAATCCGCCATCCTCACTGCCTACACCCATATGGCCATTTAGGGCGATAAAAGCGGCATAATCGGATGGAGCAACCATAGCATGAAGAAATGAAGCGGATGCGCCATCAGAAAAACCGCCCATCCATACCCGGTCATCATCAATATTAAATTCGCTTTTTATAGTGCGGACTATATTTTTAATATTAGCCATGCCGACTTTATCCCACCAGGTTGCGCCCGCCTGCCCCATAGGAAATACCATTAACCATTTATTTTGCTTGGCCAATTTAAGAAAGGGGTTTTCCTTTGCATAATCGATTGGGTTGTCTGCAATATTACCTCGACTAACTCCGCCATGCAAATAGACAAATAACGGCGCCGCTTCTTGAGGATTATAAGCAGGCGGAATATATAATACATAGGGGCGTTCGATACTATCGATACATTTCGCTGACCTCAGTATTATGCCTTTTTTTTCAACTGGTGAGAAGGACACCTTTTCAAGATATTCGACAACTTCCTGCCAATACGGTTTCGCTTTGGCGATTTTCTTTATAAGTTCAGCTTGCTTATCGCTATTTTTCTCAGCCAGAAGTTTATCTATATCATTTTGCCAGTCAGCCATAGCTGCAGATGATAAAATTATGAAAATTGCAATTAATAGCCTTAAATGATTCATTCGGTCGCTCCTTTGTTCCGGGCGTCAGGATGTCGCTCCTTTCATCCTGAC
>JAGGSN010000175.1 GCA_021159005.1 Candidatus Zixiibacteriota bacterium
TAACAGCTTAGTCGATACGTCTGCAACCATCGAGGTTTATGCCTCGCCGATAATCGCCTCGTTTACGCTTACAGCGCCTGCCTCATGTATAGCTGGCGTCGGGTTCGATATAACAGTCAGCGATGCCGTTGATGCTTACGGCAACCCCACCAGCGGCGTTGTGGCGATTACGTCATTATCCGGCGGCGGCAATTCCCCCGGCGGTTATTCGCCGACTTATAACGATGTTGCGGTTGCCGATGGCAGCGGTTCTGCCGGTCAGATATTAGCTAACGCTGCCGCTACTGTTCTAAGGGGAACCGCCAACGGCAATATCGATGACACCGAATCAATTACGGTGATGCCCGGCGAGCTTGGCAGTATAGACATTTTCAACTGTCCCGAAAACGCAGCTGTCGGCCAGCCGTTATCGACTGACCCGACTGTTGTCATTAAGGACTTGTACGGCAATATCAGCACAAATTATCTTGGCACGGTTGAGTTTTCAGGCGCGAATACAGTCCCGTCTCCCTATACTTATGAGGCTGGTGATTCCGGCAGTCATATTTTTCCGGGCGCTCAATTTATTTTCACTGAGAGCGGCTACAAGAACATAATTGTTGCCGACAATGCTAACAGCTTAGTCGATACGTCCTCGACAATAGAGGTGTTTGTCGCCGGGATAAATACATTTGCTATTTCATATCCTGATACGGTTATTGCCGGCATATCATTTGATATTACTGTCAATAATGCAATAGACCAATACGGGAATCCTACCAGTGGTGTAGTTAGTGTTGAAGTGGAATATGGCGGCGGCATTTCGCCCAATGGTGTTCCGCCGGTTTATAATGATATTAATGTTGTCGATGGCGGCGGCTATGCCAGACAGACATTGACCAAAGTTAAAAAGACAGTGTTAAAATGCAGCGCCGGAGGATTCGAAATATTTACCGACACGCTGATTGTTTTGCCCGGCGCTTTCGGAAATCTTGATCTTAGCGGTTACCCGAGAAATGCAATAGCGGGCGAACCATTATCAACAGACCTTACGGTAATCGCAAGAGATATTTTCGGCAATATCGGTACGGATTATAATGGTGTTATAGAGTTTTCCGGCGCCGAGATTTTGCCGTTGTCTTATGAGTTTGTTCCGCCGCATGAGGGCAGCCATGTGTTTTCGGGCAGCGATTTCATTTTCGAGATTGCCGGCGCCCGAAATATAATTGTTGCGGATACCGCGAATAGCTTAGCCGATACTTCCTCAGCCATTATAGTCTATGCCGCCTCAATTAGCTCGTTTGCATTATTATCCCCGGATACGGTCATTGCGGGAGAATCTTTTGTCTTAGAGGTTATAAATGCTGTCGATCAATTCAGCAACCCGGCTTCCGGCACAGTTGTAATCTCCGACAGCTTAGGCGCGGGAAGTTCGCCTAATGGAACGCCGCCGATTTTTAATGAAATACCTATAAGCATTAATGGCTCGGGGAACGCAGAGCAGGTTTTAACATTAACCGGCATCGCCATATTAAAAGGCTCTGCCAGCGAGGGCGTAGTTATTCGGGCAACTGATGAGATAACGATCTTGCCCGGCATACTGGGCAATCTTGACTTGTCGATAGCATCCCCGCAGATTTCAAGCCGTGTTTTAGAACCGATTTCAACAATCACCGCCAAAGATAATTTCGGCAATCTCAAGTATAATTTCGATGCTTCGACGGATTCTGTCATAATTGACTGTTCGACAAGCGGTGTTGTAAATCCGAATGTTCTGAAGCAGGCTTCTGATTTTATTGCCGGAGTTGCCGACCTCAATGACCTTGGCATAAGCTATAATGGAGTAGGCGGACAGATAACTTTCAACGCAGCCTCTCAATCGGATGTTTATGGAGAATCTAATTCTGTTAATATGGTCTCACTACAAGCCGATGCTCTCGTTTTAGATAATAACCTTGTTCCGCGTGAGGATACAGCCAAGGGTTATATGCGATTTACTAATTTTGGCAGTCTTGTTATCGAGATTTCCGATATCGATATATATCACGATGGCTATCAATTTGAGCCGATATTCACACCCGGATTGCCCCGCTCTTTCCCGGCGGGCGCCGACACCAGTCTTGATTTCAGCTTCTTCGTTCCGACCGGTTTAGCTCCCGGCGAATATCCGTTATCGATGAAAATTACCGGCAATTATTCCGGTACGCAGGTTTATGACAGCCTGCTAAACGGCGATACACTGAAAGTAATTACAACCGCCGAGTTGGATTATATCGAAAACTCTCTCTCGCCGGATACCGTATCAACTGATGGCGAATACAGCTTTACAATAAGAGTCCATAATAGTGAAGGCAGCTCTACTATTAATATCGATGAGACAACCAATATCTTTTTTACCGATGGCGATAATGAATATCGAGCCCAGCTTATTCAAAACTGCTCGATTGCGCCGGACGCTGAAGGCAATCTTGCTTTTGAACCGTATTCGGTTCCTTATTCATTCGCAGACGGCAATCATTCAATTAAACTATACATCCACGGCACAGATTTAACGGGAGAAATATACGATTCATTAACGCTGTCTGACAGCGTGCTAATCGAGACGGCGGCTGATATTGTATATAATCAAAACACATTGTCTCCTGATTCGGTGTTAACCGGAACGAATATATCATTCAGCGTTCAGGTGGAAAATGCCGGACAGGCATCATTAGAACTTAACCATAATCAGACAATAATATCATTCTCCGATGGACAGCATCAGTTTATCGCCCTTATTGATACTGCTTCGGATGTGAGAATCGAAAGAATTTATACCGGCGATACGACCATAACATTTACCTCGACAACTATACCACCCGGTTTTATTCCGGGTAATTATCAGCCCTCGATATTTATAGTCGGCATTCAGAATCAGCAGGAATATCTGGCGCATATCAATACTGGCGGCGATAGTGTCAATATTTTAAGCCCGGGTTTGATAAGAATGGATTCATTATATACGGTAAGTATAAACGCGCCGAGAGTAAACACCAGCCAATCGTTTATAATTCACGGCTGCATCAGAAATTTGGGCGCCGAACCATTAGATTCTGTTACGCTGTTGTTGGAGACAGACGGCAATTCAATGTTTGAGGATACCTTATTTGTTGGCACAATCTGGAGCGATACAGGGGTTTCCTTTGAATATGATATTACAGCCGACTCACTGCCGAACTCATCCGAGATATTCCATTGCTCGATTATCAAAGCGATTAACAGCATCACCGGCGACTCGACTCAAGTAGCGGCGGCGCTGGATAATGCCGCCTCGGCGATAATTGAACTGCCGCCTCAATTTAATATCGATACGTTTTATTTATCCGATGATTCGCTCTCGACCGAACAAATTTTCACCGTATATGCATTAGTTAATAATTCCGGCGGTACAAGCTATTCCGGTTCTGATCAGTTGACGCTTTCATTCGATGGCGATTACGGTTTCCAAATAGCCGATTCATCGACTCGTGATTTTACCCCGAATCAGTTATTGTCATGGACTGTAACCGCACCCGAATCAGCGGCGCCGTTGGATTCAGCCAGGGTAGCGTTTAATGGATTGTTCATCGATTTAAATGATTCCACTTCCGCTCTCGGTTCCGATTCGATAGCCACTGCGGCGGTAATAGTTGCCGAATTCGCTTCGATAACTCATCGGGCTTCGATATACGCGCCGGAGGGAGCCATTGATGGAACGTTGTCTAATGGTCAATCATTTACAGTTGCCGATTCGCTATTCACCGCCGGTAATGTCGGCGAAAGCTTTGCTAAGCTAACTTTGCCGGATGGCTTCAACAGTGCCGACCCGCTGGTTCAATTATTAACAGGGGAGACCATAACCTGGCATTTAAACGCCAGCCAGACGACTTTAGTTGATTCATTGCGATTTGATTGCTGGAGTTTCGATTCCAACACCGGCGATTCTGTTTATGATGACGCAGTCTATCTGCCTATTGAAGTAGTAGCTAAAGCTGCTTTATCGATAGGGCTTGAAATAACAGCCCCGCCATCAGCCTTAGACAGAACAATTATGCCCGGTGAAACGTTTACTTTGCAGGCGTTGGCAGCAAATTCCGGTACCGCCGAAACAGGCGATGGTGAGGTAATGCTATTGTTTGAAGCAAGCGGTTTTACTGTCGAGGAGCCTGCCCAATCATTTACTCCGGGAACACCGGTCGAATGGCAGGTTGCCGCCCCGGATTCGCAGATTCTCGATGGCGCGCAAATTGCAGTCGAAATCAGCGCCATACCGATTGATTTGAATACCGGCGAAAGTGCCTTTATTCTAAATGATTCTGCCGGCTTCGATATTATTGTCAAAGATGAGCTTCCCGATTTGGTAATCCAAGACCTCATACCGGGCGGCGGCGCTGCAGTAGGCGGCCAGCCTGTGGATGTTTACACCTTCACGTTAGAAAACACATCCGATGTGCCGGATAACCAAATCGCCCTGATGACATTTGGTTTCCGCTTATTATCGAACGACAACCTTATAGCGCCCGGCGATATTGTCTCCTCGTCATTTATATATCTTAACGGCGATACGACTGATTCTTATGACGCTGTAATAGGCGATTCTCTAATCAGCTTCGATTTTGAGCCTGATATATTTATCGGGCCTGGTTCTTCAATAGGAATGACTATAAATATTACCCCGGTGGAAAACCCCGCAATTGCTTCGTTTAATGTCTCCATAGATTCCGATGATATCGAGGCGCGCCTTGTTATCGGCGGAATTTACGGGTCGCCAATAGAGGTCATCCTGCCGGAGGGCGGTGAATTTACATTAGAAAGCCCGTCATTATCAATTCTTGCCGCCGATTTTGAAAGCTCGTTTATCGTAAACAACAATCCGTACTTAGCCTCAAACGGCTCGCTTGAAATCGGCTACTATGATACAACCGATGCTGTCATTGATATTGCGATATACAATATTAACGGCGAGAAAGTCTGGGGTGCGCAGGCTCAGCCCTCCAGCGGCGCTAATGGCCAATACTTAGGCGATTACGCGACTACATGGGATGGCAGAGATTCGGCCGGCAACCGGGTTTTAAGCGGCGTCTATTACATATTAGCCGCGAATAACTCAAACGGACAAACTGCTAAAATCAAGGTGGCGGTGATATGGTAAGAAAACTTGCGCTAATATCGCTGGTTATCCTGATGCTGAGTGCCAGCCTGTTTGCCTCGAACGAGTACGGCAGCCGTCCGCCATTTGCCATTGGCTTTGATGCTCGTATGCTGGGCATGGGCGGCGCCTCTGTCGGGCATATCAACACCGCCAGCTCTATCTATTGGAACCCTGCCGGTCTGGCCTTTGTAAAACGTCCCGAACTGCAGTTGTCGCACATGAACCTGTTTATGGATACCCGTTATGAATGCGCAGCCTTTGCTTATCCGACATTATCCGCCGGCGTTTTTGGCGCCAGCGTAAGCGATATATCAAGCGGCGAATTCGATAGAATATCCAACTATACAAAAATCGGCACATTCTCCACTCGCCAGGATTTATTCCTTCTGGGCTACGGCTTCTCGCCATTAAGAAATTTTGCCGCCGGCATTTCGATTAAGGGAGTTTATTACGATTTAGCCGGCTATAAAGATTCCGGTTTCGGTTTCGATGCGGGCTTAATTTATAACCTCAGTATTATTGACGGACTTTCGGCAGGCATTAAAGCCTCAGATATATACAGCCCCCGCATTAAGCTTCACACTACCGAACAGAGCTACCCGTTGTCGGTCAAAAGCGGCTTAGCCTATAAGCGAATTATCGGCGGTTCTAACAGTTTGATGCTGAGCGCTGATTTCGAAAAAATAAAAGATGCCGGCACAGATATTTACGCCGGCGGTGAGTTCGGCTATAATAATATGATTTTCGCCCGCCTTGGCTATATGCGTGATGAGTTAACGCTGGGCATCGGAATATCAGTCTATGATTTCAAGTTTGATTATGCTTACACGTCATTTTCCGAGCTTGATGTATCGCACAGGCTTTCTTTAAGCTATGCTTTCGGCACATCTGTTGATGAGAAAAACGCCCGCAATGATGATATATTCGCTCAGGAAAAAATATCCGAATATAAAGAGCATGAACTGCTGGAATCTCAAGAAATGCTGAATCAGGAATTGGCAGCGGCGCATGAGCATGAGAACGCAGGCGATATTTATCAGGCGATAGAAACCTATTACCGGGTTCTGGCAATAGATGAACAGAATGAGGATGCCAGAAGCAAAGTCGTGCTTTTGTTCGACCGGATAAAACAGGATATAGCCCGTCAGGCAAGCAGCGGCTATATTGATGAATTGATAAACAGCCAGCTTGAGGTCGGCAATCGGTATTATGATAAAAAACAGTATAATGAAGCCGACGAGCAATACCGGCTGGCTTTGATTCTTGCCCCTGACAACCAGCATGCCAAAGACCGCATAGCGGCAATCGAAAAAATAGAGAATAGCCGGATAGAAAGACTGAGAACTCAGATCAATCAGCTTATAAAAGACGGCGATTATGACCAGGCTTTATCAAATATCAATCAGATACTTCAGGCAAAGCCCGGCGACAGGAATGCCTTAGCCAAAAAGACTGAAATCAACCGTAAATTCGAAGCCTCCAGATATCTCGAAACGGCGCTCAATTATTTCGACCGGGCGGATTATGAGATGGCAAACGTGATGGTTGATTCTGTAATCGCCTTTAACCCCCAATCGGAGGGCGGCAAAAGCCTGAAACGTCAGCTGACGCGCTATACCGCCGAAACCTCTACTCTTGAGGACATCAAGAAAACCCCTGCTCATTGGGATACATATATTCAGGGCATGGAACTGTATCAAGCTGGCAGCTATGATGAGGCGTTGGCTAAGTGGCGTTCATTGCTCGAACATTATCCCAACAACCCGAACCTCAGACGCAACATAGACCAGGCAGTCGAGCGGACCGGGAAGAAGTAGGCAAGCTAAAGGTATTGTCATAAGATTTGAGTGACAAAAAATATTACGCGTAGGGGCGTATTGCATACGCCCTATTAACGACTACATAGAAAGTATATATTATCTGTAATCAAATTTATAATTTTAGTGTCTTTGCATTCCGAACAGAGGGAGAACCAGACGCTTTTACTATGGATTATTTGATTTAATAAATTCATAGATTAATTTACAGATATTTTTTACTTCATCAGATAAATCATCTATGCTGTTGATATTGCTAATTGCCTTTTTAGCAAATGGTATTTTATCTTTAATAGAACCTGATGGGGAACTGTAAGGATTATCTTTATTTTTACACTTTCTTGTAGATTTATCCTTAAGCAAGGTGTTTTCAATAAATTTGCCTAAGTAACGATTCTTATATGAAGATTCAGATGGGATTTTTTTTATTTTTACATCGTTGCCTTCATATTGCTTAATAACTTTAATCAAAACCTCAGGAGTCAATAAATTTTCAACTTCTTTACATTCTAAGCAATAATATCTATCACCCAATTTTTCTTTAAGCTTTTCATGTCTTTTGTCTTTATTTTTATCTTTATCAGAAATTAGAAATAACGTACTACATAATCGCTCTACATTAATTGATTCATTATCATCATTGAGAAAAGAATAATGAGTAATATTATTGCCAGAATATTCGACAAATGAATAATGTTTATCTTCTTCAAATATTTTGTGATTTGAATCCTTTTGCTTTTGATCCTTTTGAAATATCTCTAAATACTTTCTGAAATAGAATCTATCAGTTACGCCCTCAATCCAAATTGTGCAATTGGCTAAAAATACGGATGAATTCTTGACACCTAAGATTTCTAATAGGTTCCGATCCTCATTACTTGTATTCTCTATTGAAAATTTAGGAATAGTTTTAGAAGAGTCATCTTTTTCTATCGTTTTTGAAAATTTATATACTGAAATATTATTGAAATCCAGTGTCATATCTAAAAAATGATTTGAGTGAGTAGTAAAAAATATTTGTAGGTTTTTGAAGGTATCACCCGTTAGAAGTTCGATAAATTTTCGTTGAAGCCCCGGATGAAGATATAATTCAGGTTCCTCAATATATACAATTGAATGCTTATGTTTTAATAAGTATAACTTAAATGTAAGTATAATTAATTGCTGAATACCATCGCCAAGATGAAATATTGGATATTCATCTTCGTCATCCATTTTTACATATATTACATCACTTTCAATTCTTGGAATAAGAGCTATTTCTTTTCCCTCAAAGAATGTTTCACCTAAGAAATTTTCAAATTTTCTTACTATATTTCTTTTTTGTAAGTCACCAAGCAGATACTCTTTTAGCTGTTTGTACATTCCAAGCCCAGTAAATATCATTTTATTGCCTGATTCCTTGAAATAGTCTTTTATAGTTCTTTCTTCATAAAAATCTATTTCTTCATGGGAATCTTTTTTTCTTGGGAAAGGTCTCAAGCCTCTCAGTGTTGGAATATATAATTTTTCAAATGAATACTTTTTTCTACTATATTTTTTTAATTCGCTACGAATATCGCGTAATAAATCTTGACTAACACCTTCAAAGAACTCAATAGCCTGTGATGAATTTCCTAATCTATTGTTAGTTCTTATCGATT
>JAGGSN010000176.1 GCA_021159005.1 Candidatus Zixiibacteriota bacterium
GCCCCCCGTCATCAACCCTATTCAAAAAAAATTCAAATGATTTTCAAATCATCATCCTTAAGTGAACAGTATTGGGGCTAGCTGGTGCTCAAATGGTGCTTATTTTTGGTGTTAAGTTATACAGAGTTATTCAAGGTTATGCTATACTTAAATTATCATAATACCTTGAGCAATAATACGATAATGCTATAAGTCAATGAGTTGCAAAGGAAATAAAAAAGTTGGGGTACAGGGATTCGAACCCCGAAATCGTGTTGTATATCAACGAGTTGCGATAGGGGGTCTCAAAAAGGGATTATCTAAAATTGTTATTATAAACCATGAATATGGAATAATCTCGTCAAGTTAGATTGGGTATGATTCATCAATCAGGCTGTTGCTAAAAAATTATAAGTGGAAACTATATCAGTAAAACTAATAAATAAGCGACCTTCGGGTTATGAGTCTGTTCAATAGTCCTAACAACAGAAAGCACCAGACACTAATAGATAATAATAGCAAGGACTTACACGAGCAATTTTGTTTGATGCTTTCTCGTATTAACTATTGTTACTGCTTAGTTTGTTAGAAAAATGGATTTTTAAGACTAACAAACTTGGCTAAATTTAGTGGCCGAGGATCAATAGTTCTATACTCTTTATACCAGGAAAATAAGGGGATATTTCATATTCTTCAGCAATTCACCTATAACTCTGATTATTTTTTTAATCTTTTTTAAAAAAATAATTTTTTTCTTGACCTTTTTGCTAAAATGTTCGTATAATATAGACGATGGTAAGAATAACGTTTAATAAGTCTATTGCCAGTAATAAAGGCGGACTGAGATAATAACTTAAAAACCAAGGAATGGCAAGAAGGAATCCATTGTGGAACAAGCAGAAAGCGTTAAAAAACAAAATATAATCATCACTGCCCAGAGATTGTTTGGTCGTTTTGGGCTTAAAAAAACAACCGTAGAGGAAATTATCCGCTTAGCCAAAATCGCTAAGGGAACTTTCTATAAATATTTTCCCGACAAAGAAACCCTGTTTCTGGAAGTTGTTGAAAAAGAGAGTGTTAGTTTAATATCAGCTGTCCATGAAGCGGTGGCTCAAGCTCCAACCTCCCAGGAAAAAATGAAATCTTATCTTATAACCAAGGCTCGTAAAATCGCCGAGCTGGCCAACTTTTACCAGGTAACAAGAGAAAAAATTGACGAATATTGGCCGCAGATTGAAGGAGTCAGGGAAAAGTATTTAGACGAGGAACAGAAAATTGTGCATGGGATACTCCTCGACGGTATTTCAAGGGGGGAGTTGGAAATTGCAGACCCAGAACTTACTGCCTATGTTATTGTTATAGCTATAAAAGGGCTCGAATCTACCTGGATGATTAAAACAAGTCCGATAGAACTTGAAGAAGGAATAGAACTTCTTCTCGATATTTTATTCAAGGGAATATTAAGAAAATAATTTTTTTACTCTGATATGACGATAAAACAGATTTCGTCTAAAAAGAAAAGGATGCCCAAATGAAGAAATTCGCAAACTTTATTATCAGATTCCGGCTTCCCATACTTGTCGGGATTGTACTCTTGACAATCTTCTTTGCATATGAATTGACCAAGGTAAAAATAGACAGCGACATCCTAAACTACCTGCCGCAGGACGATCCTGTGGTCATACTCTTTCGGGAAATCGGTGAAAAATTCGGTGGAAACTCTCTGGCCATCATTGCTCTGGAAACTCAAGATGTGTTTAATCCTGCTACTTTAGCCAGAATCGATACTGTTACCTCAAGATTTCAGGCACTTCCCGAAATCAGCCAGGTGCTAAGCCTTACTGATATTCTCGATATTAAGAAAATTCCCGATGGTATTGAAGTTGGCAAACTTATCTCCAGCGGGCGCATTCCTCAAAACCCGGAAGAACTTCAAAAGTTGAGGGAGTATGCTCTTTCAAAGGAAATGTATCGTGATAATCTTGTCTCCTCAAACGGGCACATAGCCTTGATTATTGCCAGAGTTAGGGAGGATGCGGATAAGGGCAAGATAGCTAAGCAGATGAAAGAAATCGTACAAACTACTAAAGGGGATGAAAAAATATATTACGCTGGAATTCCTTTCCAGATGGTATTCCTTACAGATATTATCACCGGAGATCTCGGCAAACTTATTCCTCTTGTTTCACTGCTGGTAATATTAGTGCTCTATTTAAGTTTTGGCAGTATTCGAGGTGTAATCCTTCCATTGGCAACAGTGCTAATTAGCGCTATCTGGGTATTAGGTATAATGACTTGGGTGAAGATTGACCTCACGATAGCATCAGCCTCGATACCAGTACTACTAATAGCAATCGGCAGCGCTTATGGCATTCACCTGATTAGCAGATACAAAGAAGATGCGGCAACTCAATATGAAGAACTAAAATTGGATAGTATCCAGCGCTCCATAGCAAATATGGCACCTCCCATTATAATGGCCGCGGTTACTACCTTAATAGGTTTTTTAGCTTTCCTTTTTTCTTATTTAACCATGATTAAAGAATTCGGTGTGTTTGCCTCCTTAGGGATATTCTTTGCTATGGTGTTATCGTTGATATTTATACCGATTGTGCTTTCATATCTGTCTCCCTGGAAGCCTCGTTTGAATGCTAAAAAGCAACATGCTGCCTGGGTTACCAAATTTATGGATTTAATTGCTGACAAAATATTAGCATATAATAAGCTAATTCTTCTGAGTGGTGTTTTGGTGATAATAGCCGCTATAGTTCTTATCCCCCGATTGCATCGGGAAGTAAATATGGTAGAGTACTTTAAGCACGACAGCGAGATTCGCCAGGCAGAAGATATGATGGAGAGAGATTTCGGCGGCTCTATACCGGTGCAAATCTTAGTTCAAGGAGATATTAAGGATCCCCTGGTACTGAAACAGATGTACTCTTTTGAGAAATATCTGCGCACCCTTCCCTATATCAACGATCCTCAATCTGTGGCTGATCTGATCATTGAGCTAAATGAGCAAATGAATGATCAATATGGAATCCCGGATACCCGCGAAGGTATTGCTAATCTCTGGGTTTTTATTGATGGTAATAAAGTCATGGAGCAATTAGTTGCTGATAATAATACTCTTGCTCAAATCCAGGCTAAGATTGGAACGGTCAGCTCAACCCAAGTCATAGAGGTTGTGGACAGCATCAATCAGTATCTTGATATGAATGTTCCCCAAAAACTATTCAGATTGAATCTTGCAGCTTTACCTGATTCTATTCGAGTAAAAATACTAGATCATCAATTGTCCCAGGCAACCCAAATGATTTTATTTGATGCTGAGTATCAAGGGGTAAGCCAATTGGACTCAAATTTAGTTTTATCTGTATTAAGAACAGTCGATTCTCCTACAGTTCAACATCTTGACCTCCAAGAAATTGATACCATCAATCAGATTCTCACCGCTTATTTTCAGAGTGACGCGGCTGATATTATCATTGATGATAATTCAGTAATCCGGAGGGTGGTCTCAGGATTGTCGCCTCTCTTCACAGAATCTATTCCAACAGAGGATCAGATTATATCTATATTGCGTCAAAAGGTTCCATCACAAATGTATATTGATGACCCGGAAGCTATTGAATACGCAGCAATTGCCTTAAGGGGAATTATCGCCGAAGGTCGCTGTCGGATTATTGTCGATGATTTGGCAAATAAAATAACAGAGCTTACACCAGGTATTTCATTAACGGAATTACCCGATTTTCGCAAAGATATTCAGGGAAACATCTGGACGCTTGTAGAGCATAATACAGGTTTACAATCGAGCCAGATGCAGTTAGCGGGGCTTTCCGAGTCCTCGATTGATGATCAAGTGGAATTTACAACAAATCAAACAGGCATGCCTATTATTTTTAAAAACCTCGACTCAAACATCTTAAAAAGCCAGATTTTCAGCCTGTTGGCGGCAATGACATTTGTTTTCCTGCTTCTTACTATCCGTTTTCGCTCTTTTATCGGAGGTTTGATTTCTCTTGTTCCCATCACAGCAACTATTTTATGTAATTTTATCCTTATGGCAATTCTAAATATTCCCCTTGATACAGTCAGCGTAATGATAGGAAGTGTAGCTATAGGAATTGGGGTAGATTATACTATTCATTTCCTGACTCGATTCCAGAAAGAGTTCCAGGGCGGAAAATCAGAACAAGAAGCCCTTCGCGTAACTTTGGAAACTACCGGTAAGGCTATTCTTATTAATGCATTTTCAGTTATGATGGGATTTTTAGTTTTGATTTTTGGCAATATCGTTCCTATGCAGAGGTTTGGTTATCTGTTAGCATTTACAATGATTACCAGCGCTCTTGGAGCGATTACTTTATTGCCAGCGCTTATTTTAGTAACTAAAGCTCGCTTTATCGGAGAGTTTGATTCGACAATACACAATATTAGCCATCGCATCAATGACATAAAATCCTACGCCAATATGAAAAAAAATCTTGTAAAAAATCAACCCGAAGGAAAGTAGGCATTTATGCATATAATTCCGGTAAAAACAAAAAATGAAATAAAGGCTTTTCTGGAACTGCCATTCCAAATCTATCAAAATGATAAAAACTGGGTTCCTCCATTGAGAAAAGAAGTAGGAAAAGTTTTTAATCGTGAAGGTAATCCGTTCCTTGAGCATGCAAAAATCGAACGTTTTCTTTGTATGAAAAATAGTCGTGCCATGGGAAGGATTGCCGGTATTATTGATAACAATTACAACCTGTTTCACAATGAAAAAACCGCTTTCTTCGGATTTTACGAATCGATTGACGATTGCCGGGTTTCATCGATGTTATTCGATTCGGTATCAGCTTGGGCAAAAGAAGAAGGAATGGAGCGCTTAAGAGGACCATTAAACCCTTCAATGAATGCTGAATGCGCTTTTCTGCTGGAAGGGTTTAACAGACCTCCTGTGCTTATGATGCCCTATAATCCCCCCTACTATCTGGAATTGGCTGAAAACTATGGTTTCCGTAAAACCAAGGATCTTTATGCTTTTTACAAGGATAGCTCAAAAGGGATACCAGAACGTTTTGAAAGAGTTGTTAAGGTAATTCGCAAACGAACCGGAGTAACAGTCCGTCACCTTAATATGAAAAAGCTGACCGATGAAGTTAATATTATCAAGCAAATATATAATTCCTCTTGGGAAAAAAATTGGGGATTCGTTCCCATGACAGAAGCTGAAATGGATATGATGGTGAAGTTATTGAAACCTCTGGTCGTCCCGGATTTGGTGCTTTTTGCAGAACTGGAGGGCAAACCGGTAGGAGTTAGTATCTCTGTGCCCGATTACAATCAAGTATTAAAACATTTAAACGGCAGTCTTGGACTGCTTGGGATGGCGAAGTTTATTTATTATCGCCATAAAGTTACTGGACTGAGAGCATTGGTTTTCGGGGTATTAGAAGAGTATCGAAAAGCTGGCTTGCATGCCGTATTGTATTATGAGACAGAGAAAGCAGCCAGGCGTCTTGGGTATAAATGGTGTGAACTCTCCTGGAACCTTGAGGACAATGATGAGATAAACAAATTCGATGCTTCCCTTGGCGGTGAGGTATATAAAAAATACCGGATTTACGAGAAGGACTTATGAAAGATATCAATTTAAATCAACCCGTAGGATTGGCTTTGGGCAGCGGCTCTGCTCGAGGATTAGCTCATATTGGCGTACTGAAATATTTCGAGGATAACAATATCAAGGTCGGCTGGATTGCCGGGTCAAGCATGGGTGCTTTAATTGGTGCAGCCTATGCCTTGGGAATTTCAAGCAATGAAATGATTCAAATCGCCGAAAACCTTGATTGGAAATTAATGGTAAAGCTTTTTTCTCCTTCAATTTCCGGCCGCGGCATGATATCTGACCGATATCTAATCCCTTTCTTGCAATCATTGTATGGGGATGCGAAAATCGAAGACCTTAAAATCCCGTTTGGCGCTGTATCAACTGATCTCTATGCTGGCGAACGAATCGTCATCTCCCAAGGGAATCTTGTAGAAGCAGTAAGAGCCAGTATTTCCATACCGGTAATTCTCCATCCAATCAGAATCGGAAACCATACCTTGGTAGATGGCGGACTTGTGGACCCGGTGCCGGTTGAGGTAGTCAAGCAAATGGGCGCCGATCAGGTTATCGCTGTGGATGTAGCAATATCTCCCAAAAAAGCGATGAAAGATTCTGATGACATACAATATACATTAAGAGATAAAATTAGCGCAAAAATAAATCAAACGATTCCATCAGAAGGGCTTTATCAACGGATGGCTCGTTTCTTGCGGATGTCAGATGATGCTGTTAATGACAACCTCAACATCAAGTCTACTAGCGAGACAGATAAAATCCCTAACTTATTTAAGATATTCTGGCAATCGGTAACCATCGCCGAACAGGAATTAACTCGTCTTCATCTGAAAGTATGTCCGCCTGATGTCATCATAAAGCCAGATACCGGTTCTATACAATTATGGGAATTTGCCCGAGCCATGGAGGCTATAGAAGCAGGCGAAAAAGCGGCAAAGAGTAAACTGAAAAAACTAACAAATGAAAAATAAGGAGAATACAATGTGTACACCCAAAATTTACATTAGCGTATGTTTATCACTAATCATTGGATTTTATACAATTGGTCATGCTGCTGACCCTGTAAAGATCCTCCAAACGGTGGAAGATGTTTTGAATGCGCCTGCCGACCGAGAGGCAACCATAAAGATGCAGCTTATCGATAATAAAGAAAACACTAAAAATCGCGAATTAACAATTTTTCAAAAGGGACCTGAAAAACGATTGATTCGTTTCAATGCCCCAGCCGATGTCAAGGGAGTTGGATTCTTAGTTTTAGAGGATGATTTGATGTATCTGTACATGCCTGCTTTTGCTAAAATCCGCCGTATCGCCTCGCATGTAAAAAACGAAAACTTTATGGGAACAGACTTCACCTATGATGATATGGCGCAGAATGATTATGTAAAAAACTATACGCCGGTACTAAGAGAAGAAACCGACCAGCATTACATCCTGGAGCTAACGCCAAAACCTGAATCCGAGATTGATTACAGTAAACTGGTTATGTGGGCTAATAAACAAACCATGCTGCCGGATAAAGTCGAGTTTTATGATCGGTCGGATCGTCTCCTGAAAATTATGAACCAGACGGATACCGAAAAGCTTGATGGTTACTGGACACCTAAACATATCGAAATGGAAAATGTTCAGGATGAGCATAAAACCATTATGGAGATGACAGATATTAAACACGACCAGGGCATTCCTGATAAAAAGTTTACCCAACGCTATTTGAAGAGGCGCTAATTTTGACTAACTCTAACAGTAAAATGGAGCCTGAGATGAAAACATTTTTCCTTTGCGCTGGAATAATACTTACCATATTGGTTCTTACTACCAGCGTCATAGCTGAAACTAATATTGGCGGTTATATCAATACCGACAACCGGTATCGACCTGAAGGCAATGATAAGTATACATGGAACGAGAACCGTTTAGGATTAAAGATTACTGCAAGCGCAGACGGAGTCTCGGGATTTAGCGAACTTCGTTTCCGCAACTTTGGCTTTCCCGACATCCAACAAACAGGTCAGCTTCGTGACAGTGATTATATTCAGCCTTGGAGATTTGAACTCTATGAAGCGTATGTTGATATTTACGGTTTGCTCTTTGAAAATTTAGATATACGGGTCGGGAAACAGCGTATCGCCTGGGGCACAGCAGATAAGCTGAATGTGGTTGATAACTTGAACCCTGATGATTTCGAGGATATCCTGGATTTTAGCCAGAAACTACCAACTATGTCCCTCCGATTGGATTATTACCCCGGCGATTTTATTGTTACAGGAGTTATTATCCCGACTTTCACTCCGACAAGGTCAATGCCTTCAAGCTGGCAGGCACCTGTTTCATTCCCGCTCCCGCCGGAGTTGAGTTTACGGACTTTGGATGATGAGGTTATCTTGCCTGAAAACCGTCCTCAAGATTCTGCAATCTTAGGATTAAGAATAAAAAGGACTCTGCTGGATTATGACTGGTCGCTTTCTTATGTGTATGGCCGGGATGAGTGGGCGTTGCCAACCAAAGCAGAAATGATTGTAGTCGACACCCTTGATGTTGCGGATGTTCATTTGACCTTAGAATACCCCAGGCTGCAGATTATAGGAGCGGATATGGCTGGTACTATTGGTGATGTAGGTATATGGGCTGAGGGCGCTGTATTTCTCCCAGAGAAAAAGATATATACCAGCATAACCTCTCCTGATGAAACACAGGAGCAGCTTGCTTTAGATGATAAGCCTTATTTGAAATATGTTGTTGGCGGTGATTATACATTTAAAAACGGAATATATGTCAATGGCCAGTATTTACATGGATTTTATACTGACCGCGGCGTTGACAACATGGAAGATTATTTCCTTATCGCCTTTGAAAAGAAGTTCTTTCACGAAGACTTGAAAACCCGAATAGTCATGGCCGCTGAGGTTGCAGATTTCGATGATATAGAAAATCGTTCCGCCTACTTCGGAGGTCCGGAACTGACTTACTACCCTAAGGACAATGTAGAATTGGCTGCAGGTAGTTTTTTGCTGGCCGGAGATTCATCAACGCAATTCGGGCAATTTAAGGAAAACGATGAAATTTATTTTAAGGTAAAATATTCATTTTAAATTAAACTTTTAAACAAAGGAGCAACTAAAATGAACATCATTGATGTCATACCTCAAAAGGCTGAGGTCGGTTTATTAAACTTTGCCGCATCGACATCATTTCTTAGACCAACCGCAGCGAAGTTTTTAGATAAGATTGCCTATCATTACATTATCGAGTGTAATAATGACAATTATCCTATGGGAGTGCAGAGGGATAAAGTGGACATGGTGAAGGCAATGATATCTTCAGCAGAAAGAGGCCTTTCGCGGGATCTTATCGGAACAGATGCGCGGAATAAGCTGGCGGATGTTTTTCTAGAAAAGATTATGTTAAAGCCCGATGACATAAGCAAACAGTATATTGAAATACATGGCATGAGACCGCCAGGATTTATTGTTATCGCTCCTACCGGGCGATGCAACCTTGAATGTAAGGGTTGTTATGCCGGCAGTGACCCCTCGCGAAGAACAACAATGCCGTATGACATTGTCGACAGGATACTGGAAGAAAAGAAAAAACTCTGGAAAAGTCATTTTACAGTAGTTACCGGCGGAGAGCCTTTCCTTTACTATGACAAAGGGAAAAATATACTGGATATATTCGAACAGCACTCTGATCAGTATTTCCTTGTCTATACCAACGGGACCCTGATTACTCCTAAGGTAGCTAAGCGGCTTGGCGAACTGGGCAATGTTACACCGGCTATTTCTGTCGAGGGTTTCGAGAAGGAAACGGACGACCGTCGAGGTAAAGGTGTATTCAAAAGAATTTTAAAAGCCTTTGAGAACCTGCGTAATGCCGGCGTTCCTTTCGGCATTTCAACTACTGGCTTTAGACATAATTCCGAACGCATTCTTGATGACGAGTTTATTGATTTCTTCTTTGGACAACAGGGTGCATTATATCAGTGGCTTTTCCAATACATGCCTATCGGTCGCAGTTATACCCTGGAAATGATGGTTACCCCGGAACAACGTCTTAGCATGTATGAACGCACCTGGGAACTTGTTCGGGAACGGAGATTATTCATTGCTGATTTCTGGAATTCAGGTACGGTGTCTAATGGGTGTATCTCCGCAGGAGGCGGGTATGGCGGTGGATACTTTTATATTGATTGGAATGGAGCGGTTGCCCCTTGCGCCTTCAATCCTTTTTCGGTGCACAACATCAAGGACATCTATGCCAATGGAGGTGATTTGAATACCGTTGTTTTCTCTTCGCTGTTTAAAGATATCAGAGAATGGCAGCGCAAATACTTTTACGATAAACCAAATTATGAAAGAGGCAATTTACTAACGCCATGTCCGATTCGTGACCATCATCGAGAAATGCGGGCTATTATTGACAAAGACAATGCCGTGCCTATTGATGAAAATGGCGTTAAGGCGTTAGAGGATCCTGCTTATGGAAAAGGTCTGGCTGAATATGGAGATAAGGTTGGAAATATCTCCTGTCCTATCTGGGAAGAACAATACCTGACATCCAAAATGAGAAAGCAGTCAGCATAGATAAGAGGATGCAATTACCGGAGTTGCTGAAGCTATGTGCATAGAGAAAATAACCATGTCAGATATTATTAACAAAGTTTTTTGGCTGGAATAGGTGCTATCTCTTTTAGCCGCGATAAAGTAGAAAGCTTCATCGACGATTTAGTAAAGCGTGGTGAACTGTCGCAAGAGGAAAAAATAGGGATGCTTTCAGACCTGCTTGAATCTGTTGAAAAACGTCAAGCAGAGTTGGGCGAATTCATTCATAAGGAAATCCGACAGATATTGAAATCCTTGGATATACCAACGCGGGCAGAGATTATCAAACTGAAGAAAGAAATCGAACATCTCAAAAAATCAAACTACTGACGGAGAGGATATCTAAATGGGTTTATTCTCGATTAATCGTAATTGGCAACATATGCGCCGTTATCGGCAAATCCTTGGCATTCTCTTGAAGTATGGATTTGGCGATGTAGTGGATGTTACTCGCAAGGACCTTATAAGTCGCTTTGGCGATAAGATTGTTCCCTTGTTTGGTAAACATGTTGATTCCTCAATGTCGAGGGCAAAACGGTTGCGGTATGCAGCCGAAGAACTCGGCCCAACTTTCATCAAACTGGCTCAGGTTCTCAGCATGCGTCCGGATCTCGTCCCACCTGATGTCGCCGCCGAGCTTCGGAAGCTCCAAGATGAGGTTGCTCCAATTTCTTACGAGGAAATCCGAAACATCATTAAAGAAGAATTGAACCAAGAGCCTGAAACGGCTTTTCTCAGAATTGACGGCCAACCTCTGGCTGCAGCCTCTATCGCTCAAGTCCATCGGGCTGTGCTTCCTGATGGCAAGCAGGTTGTTTTGAAAGTCCAGCGTCCGGGAATCCAAGCTGTCATCGATGTTGATTTGGAAATCCTTTCCGACATTGCCGGAATCCTTACGCGCCATTCTCGGAACTCGCTAATCTATAATCCTGAAGGTGTAATTGAGGAATTTAATCGTTCGATCCATCGGGAACTCGACTTTATTTCAGAGGGGCACAACATCCAGCGGTTCGGACGGATGTTTGCAGATGACCCCACGGTTTTCATTCCTACATTTTACTCCACACTAAGTACAACTCGTCTGCTGGTGATGGATTACGTAGATGGGGTCAAAGTCTCCCGGCTTGATGAAATAGAGAGAATGGGACTCGATCGTGTAATAATCGCAAAACGAGGTTCGTTGCTTATACTAAATCAAGTCTTCGACCATGGTTTCTTTCACGCCGACCCCCATCCGGGTAATATAATGGTGCTCAGCGGAAATGTCATTGCACCACTCGACTATGGCATGGTCGGCAACTTGGATGAATCGACCATAGACGCACTCGGGAGTGCGCTGGCCGGTATGATACATAAGGATACTCATAGAATACTCCGAGCATTTAAGGTATTGGGCATTACTCAAGACGTTAAAGACAAGAATTCTCTTAGGGCGGATCTCAACGACTTTATAAGTCGCTATTATGAGGTACCTCTTAAAGAACTTCAGGTTAGTACTCTCCTAAAAGAAATTTTCGAAATTGTGCGAAAGCACCAAATGGTTCTTCCCTCGAACCTTTCGCTGATGTTGAAGTCTTTGGTTACAGTGGAAGGATTAGGGCAGCTGCTTTATCCTGAGTTCGATATGGTATCAGAAGTGCGGCCGTATATCAGACGGATAACGTTACGGCGCTATGACCCGAGACGCCGCTTCAGAAATATGCTATCCGTATTGGATGACCTGTCGCAACTCGCCGAGGAGCTTCCCCAAGGCATACGTGACACGCTGAACAAGATCAACAGAGGTGAATTGCGGATTCAGTTCGAACACCGAAATCTTGAAAATTTTACGAAAGAACTCAACCAGAGCTCAAATCGAATCTCTTCAGCAGTGATTATTGCGGCTCTGATTATCGGCTCATCATTGGTAATGCAGGTTTCAGTAGGACCAAACTTTTTTGGATTCCCTTTGCTGGGAGTCCTTGGTTACATTGTAGCATCTATGTTGGGTTTAACGCTTCTTTGGAATATTTTTAGGTCAAAACGTCAATGAAGAATAAATAGAATTGAAGGGATTAACACATGGTTACTGAAGAGACGATAAAATCAACTGAGCGTACGCTTACAGAAGCCAAACAACTTATGGGCAAGGTTCAAGGACAAAACGAGGATTGGCCTGGTGTAGGTGCATTTCAGAAAGATATAACTGAAGCCAGTACACTTCTTAGCCAAATGCAGCAGAGCCTTTCTAATATCTTTGTAGAGTTTATGCGTGATCAAAATGAGCATCCTGATTCAGACAGGGAGATGATAGTAAGTCAGGATTTCAGTAAGGCGTATAGTCTGATTAGCAAACTCTATAATGCTGTTAATCAGGTTCATCTCTTCTTAGATAAAGGATTGAGCCAGAAAGATGCGCTGATAGAAACAGAGAAGTATCTGAAACAGCTATTAAACCACTCCGTGATAGCGAGGGATCACCTTAACGAGGTTGGCCATGATTGTGCACATTTGAAGCTGAAGGGAGGTGATTTGAGTCAGAAATAAGGAAGATAGACAGTTTAAACAGAATTATAAAAGAGGTGAGTCATGAAAGAAGAAGACAAGGTAGCCCAAGCTGTCAGGGAAGCCATGCTAAAGGCGGCTAAGAACGGTGAAAATGTTAAGGCAAGGGTAGGTGAAATTTCCAGAGAAGCTGTTAAGAGTGCTTTGGAAAAAACAGAACTTACCAGAGATTCGGTTAAGGAAACAGCTCAAGGTACTATGAAGGGAGTAATTAATGCTGCTGGGATTGTCAAAATAGAAGCTTCGGAGCTCGTAAAAGAAGCCTCCAAAGGTATATTTGAGGGCACTAAACAGGCTGGTGGTGAAGCTGCTGATTTAACCAAACATGCCGCGGATGCAACTTTGGAAGCAGCTAAAGAAGCTGGTAGTAAGGCAGTGGAAATGACCAAAAGTGCCTTTAAGGGATTTCTTGATGGTACAAAAGACATCCTCAAAAAGGAAAAAGAACAATAAAACATACACTGTGTAATATGGGGGTGGGGTAAAACCTACCCTGAGCTACTTGTTGAGGGTCATTATTCTTACTGATGTGAAACATCTTTCAATCGAGGCATCGCTAAGAACTGAAGGGAAAATGGATTGATGAAAATGGCATTAAGGCGTTAGGGGATCCTGCCTATGGAAAAGGTCTGGCTGAATATGGAGATAAGGTTGGAAATATCTCCTGTCCTATCCGGGAAGAACAATACTTAGTTCCCGAGCGAAAGAAAATGGCAGGATAGAAACAAAGATAGTATAGGAATATCTGAATGAATAACATACTGGGGATCGTCGGAATAATAATATTTCTGGCGGGATTTGTTGTGTCCATCTTGCCTGGAACTATCATCAGGCATTTGAATTTGGTGGATTATATAAGTGAAGGACGGATAAAAGTTTTAGGATATATCTTTGGAGTGATAGGGATTACCTTCATAATTATTTCAAAGATAGGATAATAGTGGAAGTAATAAGAAGCAGAAAACTTTATGCAATAATTTAGACTTTGGGAGATTAACTTATGGGATTAGGGCTAAAGGCGAGAATAATCGGAACAGGATCATATGCTCCATCTCGTCGAATGACCAATACCGATCTGGAGAAGATTGTAGATACTTCTGATGAATGGATAATCAGCCACACCGGAATCAAGGAGCGGCGGATAGCCGATGATAGTATAACCACCTCTGATATGGCGGCGATAGCTGTTCAGCGAGCTATGGACATGTCTCGGTGCTCACGTGAAGAGATGGACATGATAATAGTGGGAACGTTCACTCCCGATTATCGCTTGCCTTCAACAGCATGCGTAATTCAGGAAAAAGTTGGACTACCTAACGCTGTGGCATTTGATGTTGTATCAGCCTGTGCCGGTTTTTTGAATGGTTTGGTCATTGCAGCATCGCTTATTGAATCCGGAGCCTATAAGAAGATTATTGTTGTGGGAAGCGAGAAACTTTCATCCATAACTAACTATAAAGATCGCAACACATGCGTCTTATTTGGTGATGCCGCTGGCGCAGTAGTTGTTAGTGGAGATAACAACGGCAACGGAATTTTGTCAACGTTCATGAAATCCGACGGAACAATGCGTGAATTACTCTGGATCCCAGCTGGTGGCACCAAACAGCCTTACACACCTGATTTTGCTCTTGATGGCTCGGATAAACTTTGTATGAAAGGTACAGATGTTTATAAATTTGCAGTCCGCGAGATGTACAACTCTTCTATAAAAACGATTGAGGACGCAGGACTGAATCTATCTGACATATCATTAGTAATCCCGCATCAAGCCAATATGCGTATTATTCAAGGGCTGGCTAAACGATTGAAAGTTAGCATGGATAAGGTGGTTGTGAATATTTACAATTATGGAAATACCTCATCAGCATCGATTCCCCTGGCTCTGGACGAGGCAAATCGTGCAGGACGACTGAAGCGGGGCGATAACGTGCTTATGGTTGCTTTTGGAGGCGGTTTAATATGGGCTTCAGCGGTAATGAGGTGGTGATAATGTAGAAGCACTGCATGCAAAAGGGTATAACCCCTTCAAAACTGCCAACCGACGCTATAAGAAGCATAGGTGTACAGAT
>JAGGSN010000177.1 GCA_021159005.1 Candidatus Zixiibacteriota bacterium
ATTCAAGATCGTCTATATTTATTTTACTTGTATTGGTTCTTCTTCTCTTTATCAACCCATAAGAGACTAAACCATAAAAACAAAAACGTGAATAACGCTCCACAAAATCTGATATTATTTTCTTTTTCTTATCTGATACTATTGGAATTGTTTTAACGGTGTTGTTTTTTAAATCCTTTAACTCTAAATCGATAGCATCAAAACTTACAATTGCTCCAGTATCTCTTTTTATAGATAATACTTTAGGATTTGAAATTGAACTTATAGTACCGTAAAATTTAACAGGTTTTAGAACATCATCTTTCTTGAGTACGTTTATTAATGACTCTTTATAAACGTATCTTTCTCTGGGAATCTTAACAAAAGTTAAGCCTACTTGCGGCCGTATTTTATCATAATATCCCTCTTCATGGTATTTTTCGGTTTTATCTAGGATGTTAAGGGCTACCATCAATTCATCCTGAAGGTCTTTATCACTCATCAATCTTCTCACGTTCTCTTGTTTTGCTATACTGCTAGCTTCATAAGAATCATCTGCTTGCTCAACATCAGTTATGAAAAATTTATACTCCAGATTACTTTTATCAGAAGCATTCGCCTTGTCTCGAACCTTCAAGCCGTATAATACAGTACCGTAAAAACACATAGCTGAATAGTCATTATCAAAACTCTGTATCTTTTGTTTCATCTCATTACTAATTATCGGTATAGCATTTATGATCTGACCACGATTATCGACAATTTCTACATTTATGGCATCAAAAACAGTTGATGAGCCAACAAAACTCAACGGATACGTATCTGAAATACGGTTTATACTCCCGAAAAATTTGATTGGTTTAGTCACATTATCTGAAGACCTGAGATCCGATAAAGTTAAATATTCAAATTTATCTTTAGAGTCAGCTTGAATAATTATCCCCAACTTACTAATTGTTTTATCTATATGACCTTGAGTGTTGATTCCTGAAGTTTCATTTAAGATTTGAATTGCGCTAACTATTTCTTTAGAGATGATAGGATTAATTATAGGAGTTTTCAATTTATTATTATTGGATTTTTTATTTTTATCATTCATTGTTCTGCCTTTTTTATCTCTAATTTTAAACTATGTCAAAATAGATAAGTATGTTCTTATAGACAAGGTTTTTATTGAAAAATGCAGTTAATTAAACTGGTAATACTTTCAGGTATAAGGATATAACAATCAAACCAAAGCTTCGTATCCACGGGGCTTTTTCAATTCAAACAAAGGAGTATCTATGAAGGTCAAGGTATTAAAGTTAGGCGAAGCCGCCAAGGAAGTCGAGATTCAAGATGGGTCGACATTGCAGCATGTCATCCAGGCATCGGGATTCAACCGCGAACATATGACTGTTACGCTAAACGGTCATCCAGCATTTGACACATCACCTGTTCAGGATGGTGATGTTATCACGATGAACCCGCATATCAAAGGGGGGCAAAGTTGATATGGGATAAGGTAACAGCTCAAATCAGGTTCCATGCCCAGAAGCTTAATGTTCCGATAGAGGCTGTACAATTTTCAGATAATGTCCAGCCGACAACTAGCCAGGATGGATTACAAGTTCTATTCAGGGAGAGCCCGAAAGAACCTGTAATACTAAATGAATCCAGTCTTCAAATAGGTTACCAACTCAATGAAAACAATCTCAAGGCTATAACCAAGGCTCTTGATGATAATCTTCCGGTATTAGCTAAAAGTTTTCACCAAAGACAAAGGGATCAGCTAAAACAGCTGGTCCTTTCAGGTGTGGAGGAAAGAAAGACTTCGTTAAACGAATCAATCCAACAAGCGGAGTATACTCTCGATAGTCTGAACAGACAAATCTTCGAACTGTCCAGAAACCGTAATCTTGATAGACACATACTGACACTGCTGGAAAAGCCAATCGTCCCGCTAAACAAAAAGATAATCGATGAATACACTAATGTTAAAAAGCTGGTTCCAGGATTGTACCAGTCAATCCAGTTTGATGAACGGTGCATAAGAGCCAAGACTCACCAGGTTGATATCAATGTCGACGGTGAGGAATTCAATATCGGTATTCTTCTGATAGAACTCGATCTATCTAAAGGACAGGCTAAAATCAACAACCTGACAAACACTGTCAATGGTTATCCTCATCCGCATGTAAACGACAATTCAGAGGTTTGCCTGGGTAATATATCAGCAGGGTTACGCCAGATGCTGGGTGAGTACGAAATCTACGGAGCACTTGAGCTTCTACACAAGTTCATCCACGAATACAATGAGGATGATGCTTACCAGAAGATACAGTTTTGGAACGACCCGGACTACTGTGAAGAAAGTGATGAATACGAACGATGCCGGGAAGGCGGAAGCTATGGCTGGGACTGTGTCAATTGCGGTGATAGTGATTGCCCCTATTATGACAATGCTGAAGAGGACTGTTACGAAGGCGTGGAGAATCCAATAACTTGCATGATGTGTTCATGTACAAGCTGCTGCTATTACAAAAACGTCGAAGATGCTTGCCGTGAGTCTAATGCTGATAAATGTTCCAACTGTAATATCGAGGATTGCAAATATCAAGGAGTCCCCAATGAAACAGCCTGAATTCACAGTACATATCGATGCTAATGCCTGGGCAAAATTTCAGCATTGGGTAGGACTGGCTAATCAGGATGAAGTTAGTGCTTTGGGGCTAATTGATGAAGTTAAGAATAACGGTAGAACAACCGGGCTCTTTGTTTCTGAAATATATCTCGTTGAGCAAACAGTCAATGGTGCGGAAACCACTCTTGATGATAAAGCCGTGGCTAACCTGATGATTCAGCTTGCGACTGAAGAAATCGATGGTTCACGCCTGAAGTGCTGGATACACAGCCATGCAGGAATGACAGCCTTTTGGTCAACTACTGACGATGAGTGCTGTGCAATACTGGCTAATGGTTCTTATTCGGTGTCAATCGTTACAAATATCCGTGGTGACATACTGACCAGACTGGATGTTTATCATCCGTGTCATTTAATACTGGATAAAGTCCTGACCCAGATTCATTACCCGTGTTCCAAAGAGCTGGAGGAACTTTACACTGCCGAATTTGAAGCCAAGGTAAATAAAACAGGTATAGTCGTTAAAAAGAATGACCGGTTTGTGCCTACTATGGATTTTACATGTGAGGAGGAACTGGAGCTTGCCTTTGAGCAGGGAACTATCAACATGGAAGAATACCAGCAATTATCCGGGTATTCAATATTTGACGATTTATAGGAGTACAAATGGATGATAAATACATTCGTCAGCAGGAACTGGTAAACCAGGAGAAGCTGGCAAACCTGCACGTAACAATAATCGGCTGTGGAGCAGTAGGAAGTTTCACAGCCTTATCTTTGTGTAAGATGGGAGTTGGTCAGTTAACTCTTATTGACCCGGATGAAGTGAATATTGAGAACCTGCCGAATCAGTTTTTCAGAGAAGACGACATAGGTGAAAAGAAAGTGGCCGCCTGTATGGAGATTCTCAAAGACTTTAATAACCAGGTAGATGTTGAAATACTTCCTCGACCATTCATCAAACAGAAACTGGAATCTGATATTGTCATATCAGCCGTTGATTCCATGACTATTCGCAAGCGTATCTGGAAGTCAGTGATTACTCACAGAACGGTGAAGCTTCTGATTGATCCGAGAATGGCGGCACAGGTGATACAGGTTTACTCGGTAAAGCCGGGTGTTCCCAACGGATCTAAAGCTTATGAGGCAACATTGATCGATGACTCTGAAACTCTTGAGGAACGCTGCACTGCTCGGTCTATTATCTATTCGGTTCTGCCTTTAGCGGGATTGGTCTGCAGGCAAGTTGCCGCGTATGCCAATGATGATTGGATTGAACCTGTGATAACACTCGACTTGAAAACACTAACGCTTATAAGAAAGGGAGTTCAAATATGATAAAAGCATGGAAAACGATTATAACTGTTGTCTCCGAAATCATTCGTCGCCTTGTATGCAGGAGGTAGCCGATGAAGGAAAATGATGTTGAAGAACTGGCTAAGTCGGTGGGGAATCTTGTTGAGAAGATATTGAAGATTGTCTTGAGCAAGCAGGATAAGCCTGAAGATAAGGATGACGATTCTGATTAAAAAGAACGGGGAGTCAAAATGGCTCCCCGTTATAAATCTTGTGTTTTTTTTCTTTTACTTAAGCAGCAACATTTTCTTTGTTTCAACAAAATCACCGGCATGAATCTTATAGAAGAAAATCCCAGAACTTAAATTATTTGAATTCCAAACCACTTGATGATATCCTGCAGATTTTTCGCTATCGACCAAAATTTTAACCTGACGACCTAATATGTCATAAATCTTTATGACAACGTGTGCCGATTTAGGGAGCCCATAGTTAATTGTAGATTGGGAATTAAATGGATTAGGAAAATTCTGACTCAACGAAAATGCGTCAGGGATTGGTAGCACGTTCTCGTCATCAATATCTGTAGGAATAAAAATATAATAACCTTCATCGGGACCGCCATAATCACTTTCTCTCCCGCCTGAATTGTCTATGGCAGCTTTTACCCAATAGTAATACACTGTGTCAGAAAACTCCGGTACATCATCAAACGATAATTCCGTTTGCCAATTCCCAAGTTCTATCTTTGTCCCATCTAAGGAATTGGCGCGAAATACTTTATAATAGTTAGCGTTTGGCACAATATCCCAATGGATATAAATTAATACTTCTAAACCATCACTAGCCGAAATACCAGTGGGTACCTCTAATGGTAGAAATGCACGATACCCTTGAACATATGAACTGAAATCGCTTTCACGAGTGCCACTGTTTGTGGCGGCGGCTTTCAACGTGTAATAATAGGCTGCACCCGGCAAGGCAGTATTATCTATAAAGGAATTTGATGTTTGCCATTCGCTTGTCAATTCTAACTCGGGCGGATACTCATCTGGGCCATTTGAACGATATACCCGATATACCGCATTATATGGTCCGCCTACTAAATCATATGAAACATGATTCCAAGACAAATGAACACCGTCGGACTGATCTGATGAAGCAGTTAATCCATCAGGAGGTGAAAGGATATCACCAACATTTCTTAACATCGGGTAGCTGTTATTCTCATCTATTGCCCAAACGCTGATAAAATCCCAGTTTGTATTGTATTGAGTTGTGAAAGTTGACTCTTGCATCATTTCGGATGTTATTTCTCCATGGGAATTTATAATTGTGCAACTACCATCATAATATGCCTCATCACAACCTGTAACTTGCGTATCCCAGAAACATTTTGAGATAGTTCCATTACAACGGCCAGCAATTCCTCCTTTTTCGCTATCATAAATTGGTCCAGCAGCATAGCATTCTTCTATAGTACCGCCTTCGAACCAGCCTACAATTCCTCCATTAAATGTGTCTCCGTTCAATGTGCCAATAAAGCTGCAATTCTTGATTAAGCCGCTATGGTTCCACCCGACGATGCCTCCATTACCCCAATCCCGGCCATCAATAGTACCATTAATATAAACGCATCCAATAATACTGTCATAGTTTCCGCCAGCGATGCCGCCGTTATAATCCTCCCTTCCATTAATACGGCAGTCGACAAGACAAAACTCGACAAGAGCATTATTGCCTGAACCTTCGCCGGTCACACCTACAATACCACCGACATTTTCTACATTAGCACGCAAATAGATTCCATGACTATCATCATGGTCAGTTACGGTGCACTGGCTGATAACACCTGTGTTTTCGCCTGTTATACCCCCAATTCTACTGCGTCCCCGGATGGAACCTCCTCCCGAGACTGACGCAGTAACCGTACAGTTAATAATGGAACCCTCGTTAAAACCAGCAAATGCACCGACGTATCTATAACCTCTGATTTCGGGGTCTAGCAAAGTTATGTCCTTTACAACTCCTCTATGATCAATTATTGAGAACAGACCTATATAAGATTCTGTTTCTCTATCTATTTGTAAATCGCTTATGCTATAGCCTTGTCCATCAAAGGTGCCCCTGAAGTAGTATTCAGGATTGCTGCCAATTGGAACGAAATCGAACCATGAAAGATTAATATCATTCATCAAAAGGTAATAAGCGTCTCTAGGATATGCTCCTCCTGTAGATATTAATTGTAATTGATTTTCATCATAAATCCTAACTGTATCCACATTCTCATATTGTTCAATAGCAAAATACTCGTCACTCATATCGCTTACTGAATTATCAAGGGAACTTATTTTTATTTGATAATCCGAGCCTTCAGATTGTTCGTATGGAATGAACCATGAATAGTAACCATCGTTAGTTGTTGAATCAGCAATTGGGTTGTCATAATTTCCACCATTATACAAATCAATTTTAATATATTCACCGATATTACCTTCGAAATCCCAAGCAATGTGTACTGCGCTTCCTCTAAACCAAGACTCGCCACCATTTGGCGAAATAACCGTGATAGACCTGATATCATCATCGGCGGGGACTATACCATGATAACATCTATCGTTCTCCGGTGAACCAGGGTATAAATTATCAACAGTATACCAGGTATTATGACCATCGGCCCAGCCATAGTTAAAATGTAGCTGATTTTCCCCGCCGGAAATCCTCCATCCATCACATACTATTGCATGGCCACCCCAACCTGATTGATAAATTCTATAAAGTAACGGTCGCTCCAAATCGAGTTCTGCACTGATTATATTAAACCAACTGTCCGCCGTATGGTCAGGTCGGCTTTCTTGGTCTATTTCATTAGAATACCTAAAATATTTAGGCAACACAGAAACGCAATGGCTTGTATATGCCCCCGAACCACTAACATGGTAATCCATTTCGTATCCCACTCCAACTTCATAGCATAGTTCTGCTACGGCGAAGGCCTGATCATTATTATACCCGCCCGAATAATCAAGTAGAATGTTTGACCAATCATACGGGTCACTGAAGTCGCCAATTAGATTATAACCTGGTTCATTTCCGTCACCATCCCACAAGTATATATGAGAGCTATCTCCTGCCGGAGGCCATTGCCAGTACCGCATTATCTGAGCGGTCGCGGTAGCTACACAGCCAACGACACATCGCTCACCACCATTTCCAATGGGGCATAAATTATAATAAGGTTCTCCTTGATGCCATGTACTTTCTAATAAAGGATCAACATCCATAATATTATCTGGGAAGTAATTGTTGTATTGGCTTTCAAACGCCCGTGTATCTAATGACCATATATCCCATTTTTGCCAATTTATTTCAATAGCAGGCATTCCGTTTGGATTATCATCAAGAGTAATTTGCCCTGTAAGAAAATCTTTTACTAATTTATTTCGTTTTAAAAGATCAGCTTGTAATATCTTTGCAAAACTATAATCACTATTAATATCCAATTGCTCCGTCGTGGAATAAGCTATGACAGGTACAATTTCATTATATTTTGCTACTACAATATAGCCCGATGGATTAATAAGGAATACATATGCCATGGTATCTAAATCTGAAATTAGATATCGACACTCATCAATTTGGGGATTAATTGCCCCGTTCCAATTTTCTTCAAGATTCCGGCTATGGAAATTTAACCAGTTTTGAGCTACATTTGTTGAAACATATAAAGAAACATTTCCAGCTGAAATAGCTGAAGCAATAAGTAAAAATATGACGGTGAGTAATAATGAAATTTTCTTCATCTCCTTCTCCTCTTTTAAATTAAGCAAACTTAATCTTCAGCATTTTTATAACCGAAACTGTAAACAGCCATTGAAAAATGTACTGCTTTAATTTAAATTAATCACTTCCTATTTAAAAAGCAAGTTCAATCGTCTATATTAATAAGTTAATATA
>JAGGSN010000178.1 GCA_021159005.1 Candidatus Zixiibacteriota bacterium
ATGTCATTAGGGTTTATCCCCCTGAGCAGGGCTTCCCTGACTGCGGCAGGCAGGCTTCAGGCTGAAAAGTGGGACAGAGGGGTTGACTCCGTCATAATAGTTTGCTATCAAACAATTGCGTGCAAACGTCCTTCCCAAATCAAATGCTTTACCTGCTCGCGGTAACATTCCGGTGGGCTCTGCCACGTATCTGGTACAGTTCCAAGTTATAGATGTTGGGGAGGCGAGCGAGCCCTTTAGGGTGAGCTCGTGAAGCCTCCCCAACTCTATAACTTGGGCCGCCATTACATATTTTGGTGGTTACCAGGATCCCTGGTTAACCTTTTGTTGAAAAAATGTAGGTGAAGCTCCATTGTTTAGTTAGCCATCCGGGTAAACCGGTGGCGCAATTTAAAAGCAGTCTGCAATGAAGCAGCTGCAAAAACAAAAAAGGAGCTTCACCATGAAAAAGAAAAACATTTATGTAAACCAAAGTCAAGAGCTGCTTAATCTGTTTGAAGAAGCCGGAAACAATGAAAAAATTATGTGCGTGCCAATCGATTACGCCAAAAAGGATCATGTCGTGATGTTCTGTAATGGCTATGGCCATATTCTAAGGAAACCGTTTTCCGTTAAAAACTCCCCGGAAGGCATCGAGTATCTTACCGAACAGGTAACCCGATCTTGTGGACATCGTCGCATTGACCCTAAGCATGTCTTCTTTGGTGGTGAAGATGTCGGGTCCTACGCGGAGAACTTTGCAAACACTTTACGATCCGGAGGATGGATAGTCGCTGGTGTCAACGCCCATGATGCCAAAAAACAACGAGCAAACATACAAGCCAGTACAGATCGCTTAGACTTAATGGGTATTGCTTCAATGCTGCTTAACCGGAGGGCCAACTGTTCTCCTGCCCAGTCCGGTATCTATCGTAACCTTCGTACATTGGTTCGCCACAGAAGAAATCTTGTTTCCATGTCAACGGAAGAGAAAAATCGGATTCATACAGTTGTTGATCGTCTCTTTCCTGGCTTTCTGGATGAGAAAAAAAGCGGAATCCTGCCATTCTCAAAAAGCTCGTTGTACCTCATGGAAAACCGATTCAGTCCGCTCCAGATACGTCGTAGGAAACGACATACGCTCATTGAAGTCTTGCATCGATATGGCACAGCAAAGCCTGAAAATACTGCTGCCAAGCTTCAGGAATATGCTGTACGCGTGCTCAATACGCCAGATGAATACATCACCACCCTCCAGCTTTCATTAGTTCAGCATGTCAAGCATTTAAGGTGCCTGCAAGACAGTATTAACCAGCTTGAAAACGAAATTGCTGTATGGCTTGCGCAAACACAGGG
>JAGGSN010000179.1 GCA_021159005.1 Candidatus Zixiibacteriota bacterium
GCTGCCCGCGTCATTCCCAACACCGTCCGCGTCATTCCCAACTTGATTGGGAATCTATAGATTGGTCATGCCGACACTTCCTGCCTGCCGGCGCCCGCCTGTCTGCGGACACGGGGCATGGTATTCTTGTTATCCAACTTTGAATTAACGAACAGCTTCCTGGATTCCCCCGCCGCGGCAGGGGAATAACGTAAATGGGTAATCATCAAATTAAAATCAATTACTGAAATCTTATCTATAAATATTTAACAAAATAAAAGATGAAGTGCCGATGTTTATCGGAGCCGCCCAACATCCCGCTGCTCTATGGATTATGAAATAAGCAAGTTTCGATTGTTTGCGCATTATTTTAAGAACTCTATAAAAAGGCCGGACAGTAGTGAAGTGTAATAAAATAAATTTAGTATTGACGAATTGGTTTGAAACTGTTTATAGTAATTTGCGTAGTTTATTAAAAAGGAGAATGTCATGTTGTTTGGAATATTTTTATTATGTATAGGCGCTTTATATCTTCTTCGCAATTTTGGTTTATTTCATGGAAGTATTTGGAATTGGGCTTGGCCAATCCTATTAATTTGCATGGGTATCTGGTTGATAATAAAACCTTTTGCTTATAGAGCCAACTCAGATGAAAGCAATGAGCAAAGCAAGGATTTGACCACAAATATTCCCCCTTCAGATTAAGTATAGGCGGATTTTATCCCATATTTTAAAGTGGACTGCAAATAAATTCCTTTTGTTATTAAGCGGTGATGGGTAACCAAAAATAAACACACCCCCTCTCAAGAGGGTAATAAATAAAATGCACGAGGACGCATACCAACCACCCTAATCTCTCCCAAGAGGGGAATAATATCTATGTTAACACGTTATATGATTACACAATTTAAAATCCCCCGCCACTGGCGGGGGATTTAGGGGTGTGTTGACGATTGTAAAAAATAATAAGAAAGTTGTCGAATATTTTATTTTTCTGTGATGGTATTTTTTGCCCAAACGTGTAATGGTATCAATTCATAGCAATGCCCTATATGATAATCACTGCCATTATGAAATTACTGCCTGCCGGCAGGCATGGCTGTAAAATATGGAGTTAAAAAAATCTCATTAACGACTTTAAGCCAGTAAAAAATGCATTAAACACCCGGAGGCTAATGGCACGGTGAGATTATCATCGATATAAAGTGGTAAAAATTCAAATAATGCGCCAACAAGCACACCTCCCAAAGCGATTGTATATTTCAAATCGGGGACGAAAGAGACAACAATAGCGGAGGCCGCAATAAATGCCAGCGTTCCCTGAGGAGATTTGTTGTGAAATCTTATACTGCCGAAACGCCGTCCGAAAAGCGCCGCGGCAGTATCGCCTATTACAATAATCACCATTGAGGCGGCCGCTACCGGAATATCAAATAATAAATAGACTAATATGCCGGCTAATAATATAGTGGTAGCTCCGGAAAAACTTTTTTTCTCCCTGGGACGCATAATAAAGCCAAAATATTTCGCTAAAAACCGCTTAATTTTCTCATTACCGAAAAGCCGCAATAAATCAAACATACCGGCAAAAGTAAATGCGATTAAAAGGCAAATTATTACTATTTCCGAAGAAAACAGAAAAAAGCCCATAGGCATAGTTAACGAAAGAAGATGTATCCCCTTACGGCAAATCTCGCCTTTCCAGCTTATAAATGAATCATCATTGACTGCGTTTCCATCAGTCATGAATCATCCCTTGGGAGCAATTTCAACCACACGTATCGTTTCGGGAAATTTATATTTATTCAGCGTTTTAGTATCTATTACAATCTCCGCATTGGCTCGCCACTGCTCCATAACCTGCCTTTTCACAATAGAATCTGCTTGCTCGATTAATGCCCTTTTGATACCGGGTTTAACCTGGTTAAGCTTTTTATCGGATTTGCGGTCGACAAGCTTTGCAATATGGTAGCCCCATTCGGTTTTAAACGGCAGAGAGATGCTGCCTTTATCAAGGCTGTTGACAATACTAAAGAATTCTTCGCCTAATTCCTGCTCGGAAATATAGCCAAGGTCGTAGGCAACCTCTCTGATTTCAGGTTCGCCGGGATAATATTTTAGAGCCATTGTTTTAAAATCAGCGCCCGCCTCAAGCGAATCTCTTATAATTAAAGCTGTCGATGAATCCTTAAAAATAATATGCTGAACGTGAAGCGGTTTTTTCTCTCTATAGCGTTTTTCAAAATTTTCTTTATAATATTGCTCCATCTCTTCCTCGGAGGGCTGGTATTCAAGATTGCGCAATATATGTTTTACCCTAAGAGAAGCCTCTTTGCGGGTAACCTCATCCTTAACCTGGATAACCTTGGGGTCATCGTAATAACCAAGACTCTTTCCGGCCGCTCGAAGAAGCGGATTAATGGCAATTTCTTGTAAAAAATTTTTCTTGTCGTTTATTGTTGGCTCGGTAATTTGATTCATTCGCAGATATTTCGGATATTTATTCTGCATCTCATTCTCGAATACAGTGTCTTTCTCATTGACAATCATCACCCACTCGTTCGGGTCGAGTGTGCTATCGGGTTTGTTCAGTATTTCCTCATTATAAACGGGTGTAAAATTAGTTTTTAATGAATCGACAAATTTATCGGTTAATTCTTTTTCCTTAGCGCGAGACAACTGAGTTTTAATTTTGTCAAATAGTTTTTTATCAAGCTCAAGCTGTACTTCTGACTTATGGTCGTCTATCCTGATAATATGATAGCCAAAACTGGTCTTAACCGGTCCAATTATATCCCCGATATTAGCGGCAAAAGAGGCAGAATCAAAAGCAGGCACCATTCTGCCGCGAGGGAAATAACCCAGATCGCCGCCTTTCTGATTATTGCTTCTATCCTGTGAATATTTAACAACCAGGCTATCCCAATTTTCGCCTTTTTTGGCCCTCTCATAAACAGCTTTAGCCCGCGCTATTGTCTCTTCGATATTTATATCGATAGCTTTTTTCTTTTTATCTTCCGAATTCAAACCGGCTGTATCGGGAGGGGGAATCTTAATCAGAATATGAGCGGCTTTAACTTGTTCGGGGTCTATAAATTTATCAAGGTTTTGTTGATAATACTCAACTATTTCGCTGGAATCTATGCTGACATTAGCAACAATTTCTCCCTGGTACATTATCTTTAAAACAACATTTACCAAATCATTTGTGCGTTTATCAAGAAATTCCCTGTCATATTCAAGTTCTGCTGCCATTGAGTCTATTCTGATATCAATTAACGCTAAGTCAATTAGTGAATCCAGTAAAGCAGCTTTCAACGATTCAATGTTGGTAGTATCGCTGATAATGATATTTGATGACTCGGCAATTGAATCGAGTTGAGCGCCGCTAATCGATTTACCATCGACACTGGCTAATATCATGGAATCTTTATCAATCTGTTCATGCTTAAAAATACAGGCAGTAGTTAAGAGTAATATAGCAATTAGCGTCAATTTTATTGTTCTCACTTTTTCCTCCAATTCGTTTTTGTAAAAATAAGCTAATTTTTGCTTTTGCAATTATATCAACATAAGATTACATGTCAAGTTTTATCATGCCTATAAATAAAATTTTACTATCAGCCTGCATTCTTTATAAAACTTAATCCGCCATAGGCAGACTTTTCTACCAGAGCTGTCGGAAGTAACTTCCGACAATACAAGGTAATTTTTAACAGCGCAAAAACACTCTGTATTCTTAATTGGTCCCGATACTATTTCTATCATATTATTGTCTATTAGATTAAAAGCTGATTCCTAATAATATAATTGACTTTATGAATAATCCGGTATAGAAGTATCTGCCAATTAAGCCTAAGAAAAATCAGGCTTGTTTATTTTAACAAGCCTGATATTTTGTAATAATTGCCAACAGAAAAGAATATTAGAAAATTAAATATTCCAAACCGTATTATTTCAGCAGCGTCATCTTTTTCGTTTGCACAAAACCATCTGTTTTAATGCTGTAAAAATATACGCCGGATGATTGATTGTTTGCATGCCAGGCAATTTGATAAGAGCCAGCAGATTTTTCTTCGCTTACGAGAGTAGCTGCACAGCGGCCAAGTATATCATAAATTTCGATAGTTACAAAAGATTGTTTCTGTAAACTGTATTCGATAATAGTAGAAGCGTTAAACGGATTAGGATAGTTGTTTGCCAGTATAAAGTTGTCAGGTTGATCTCTTTCAGATTCGATAGAGGAAATCTCGAATAATGCCCCTCTATCACCGTCATAACGGCCGGAATTTCTACAGGGAGAATCATCCTGTAAACGGAAATTGTTGTTGTCTTCATCGACAAAAAGCGGATCCATGTCTTGATCCCCCAGACCGGGGTTAAATGGGTTTACCTCATCGCCGCCTCAGCCAGGGCAAAATTCAGCATAGCGATAGCTAATTGTATTGTAAACCGTATTAAAGCCTATGTAACCCGGAATCTCATTCTCGATGCCAAAATATCCATAATAGCAATCAGTTATAATATTATCATATATCTGTGTATTAGCTCCGATGCCAATATAGAATGTTCTAATTCCAGAATCCGTCATCCCTGTAATAGTGTTATTTTTAATTATGGCTGATGATCCAGAGCCAATATAGAGGCCGGCATGACCGTCTATAATAACGCAGTTTTCAATATCGAGATGAGAACCGCTGACACAAATTGCTCCAGTGTTTATGCGACCATGAATTAATGCACCATGTCCATTAATATAGACGTTTAAACCGGTCGTGATATTTAGGTTTCCCAAGTATTCAATACTGGGGTCGAGATCGAGCCATTTATCGTACTCGCCACTGCCACCCGCCTCATCGTAAACCTCCCATAAACTCTGATAAGCAATTGCCGGGATATTGCCCATCAAAAGCATCATGATGATGATTAGTAAAGTTTTTTTCATAAACGCTCCTAACGTTAGAAGTTATATCTATATAATAATATTATTATCTTAATATTGCAAGAATTTTATTTAATAAATTGATATTGTTATACAAATATCGTAAAAATAACAGTAGGTTTCCTCTATTCTATTTTCGTTTAATATCAATACTATTCCGTTATCACACAATAAGTTAATTCTATCTGTTTTCAAAGATCATTAAACCGTTATCTCTATCCGTAATATATGAATTATCCTCATCAGCCCAGACACCATATGCATACGGTGTACTGTAAGCCGCTAAGAAGCAAGGAGCATAAGGATTGGAAATATCGATAACTTTCAAACCACCAGAACCATCGGCAAGATAGCAGCGATTGCCCACAACATGAACGTCCTTGGTTCTGCCTGAGGTGTTAATATTGCTAATAAGCACAGGGTCAGCGGAATATAATGAATCGTGGTCAAACGATGGTATGGTATCGGGCAAATCGAAAATCTGTAACCCGCCGCGGTCATCGGCAACATACGCAAAACCACCCTGAGTAGTTACAGCCAATGCTATTGATGGCGTATCGCCCCAACCCAAAATCTGAGGGCTGTTTAATAGAAGCGAATCCACGCCATCGGCTGTATGGGTTGCAGAGACATTAAGCCACCATAAACCCACCTGTGAAACCGCTACGAATACAAACATTCCGGATTGATATTCAACTGTATATATATCATTTGTCGTATCGCAATATTCAACATAGATAGACATCGTATCAAAGCAGACACCTTCAGGATCGGAGGGAAGTTTAATAGGTAAAACATTATAAGCATCGCCAAATTGGGGTACGCTATCGACATACACAATCTGATTGAAGCAAATATATCGCTTGCTGAATCCCGAATGAACCGAAAAGAGATATAGCGTATCCGGATAGGGATAAGAAATGCCTGTTAAGCATTCGAGATTTTGTTCCCAGAAAAGGCACCTGCTTTTATAGGAATCCGGATCGTAGGGATATCTAATATCCAAAGCCATAATTTTTCCGTCCATATCGGCAACATAGGCGATATGATCATCATGAACTTTCCATACCGATTGAGCGAAATCTCCGTCGCTTCTATCGATATTAGCAAGATAAACCGGCTCAGCCGGATTAGTAACATCAAACATCGTTAATAGCGCATGTCCATCGGCAACATATGCCACAATGCTGTCGGGTTTTTCCGGATTTACAAAAACATCCTGAGCAGTTCCCGGCGTACTAGCGACTGCAAGCAATCCGATATAATTTGAGCTATTGTTAATTCTAAATGACCAGACCATTGCATCTGACCAATCCCCCCAAACATTAATATCATTTTGAGCTCTTACTCTCCAATAATACAAGTCGTTGCTAAAATTGCCGCATGTGTAAGTAGTATCAGTATCGCCGAATGTGGTATCGTTTACTTCAATATTTGTAAATGATGAATTTGTAGCAATCATAATCTGGTATTTTTCAGCGTCTTCCAATCTATTCCAAATTAACTCGGGAGATTCAACAAAGGTAAGACCTGTATTTGGCGGATAAACAAGCTCAACAACATCAACATCATATTCGGAACCATCGCTGATTCGGAAAAACCAGATAGTCGCTTCCGATAAAGCGCTCCAACTTGAATCATTTATTTGAGCTGATACTCTCCAAAAATACAGACTATTACTGAGTTGGTTTTCATATCTATATGTAGTATCACTAATTACGGTATCAACAATACAAACCGAGAAATCAACATCTCCCGAAATTTGAACACTGTAATTAATAGATTCCTCAAAAGTTCTCCATATAAGTTGAGGTGTTGCAGCAAACATCATGCTATTTAACGGATAGGTTAATCTAACAACTTCCTGATTTTCACCAATATGGAAAGACCTGATTTTGGCATCAGACCAGTCCCCCCAAATATTATCGGTATTTTTAGCTCGCACGCGCCAATAATAATGGCCGTTGTCAATATCCGATTGATATAAATACATTGTATCATTTTCAGCTTTGGTAAAAACAAGACTGCTAAAAGCCGGGTCGCTGGCAAGCTGAACCTGATAGTTCACAGCTTCATCCAGTAATTCCCAAATTAATGAGGGCATTGTTTCAAGAATCGGATCGCTATCAGGAGGATATTTTAGGGTTACACTCTTGGTAAAGGGCTTATAGATTATAATTGTCTCTTTAGTGCAATTTAGAATAAAGAGTATGATTGTTAAGCTTAATATAATAAAGGGAACTAAAAACCGCTTGATTTCAAATAATTTTTTCATTATTACTCCTTGTTTTAAGATATAACTAAAAAAGGTTTGCTACAACTATAGCAAACCTCAGTTAACTTCGCTAAAATTTCATTTTATGCTTCTCTTTAATTAAGCACCTAAGCACTTACTCACTTGTAAATATAAACCCGAATAATCTTAATGTCAAGCAAAAACAGCATCTGAAATTTTCCCGATTTTTTTCTGAACATACAGGTCGGGGGTCGCAGACTCGTCCAAACTTCGACTACAGGATAAGCTCACTGCGTACAGTTTCATAATCGATTGGGGCACAAGGATGTATGCCAATCGCTAAATGGCTCGTGTTTCGCAAAGGAATGACTATTGTGAAATGTTTTTAGATATTTAATTTTGCCCGATTTTCAACGCAATCTCCGTGATTTGTTTTGCTAATATCTTGCCAATATGTATTAAATTAGCCGTGCTCATGCCGATAATATTTATATTATGAATAAAATTCCAGCGGGATTAACATCGACTGTCAAAGCCAATGGCAAGAAATTTATTTTGCAGACAGAATTTATCTCTTTGTCGGACGATAATCAGGTTTCTGAGCAATTTCCAAAAGCAGCAGGCAAAATTGTTACATCAGTGTCGATTGAGGGACAGGTTGTTCATAAAGTGGACAAAGCATATAATGAGTCCTTTGATAATGAGGAGAGATTTCACAAAGCAGAAAAAGCGGTTAAAAAACAACATATCTCCATTGCTAAAGTAGTATCTTTAAAGGCTAAGGAATTTCTTAGCGCAGCTATGTCTATCGATGTTACTCCTGAGGACAAATTACGTCTAATATGCGGGATTTTAAACGTAACGAAAATTGATTTTACCGGTTCCTCGAACAACACAAATTCTATAAGTTCAGAAAACCAAGTCCTAAAAAATGTTGAATTGCTGCGCAATTTAGTGATAGGGATTTCCCAGAGCACTCGGTTGGGAAAACTTAAAAAATCAGTCGGTACAATTGACAATGAGAAATTCATTTTGACAGGCTTTGCCGGTGAAACATATTTTTTAAATTTAAAATCGGATGCTGATATTTCAAAAGTTATTAAAGAATTGGAAAATGTTAGGATATAATGAATAATATACTGGCTAATATCAGAGCGGTAAAAGGAGTAATAGGCACGATTGTCGTAGATAAAAATCGTTCTCTAACTTACGAATTAATGCCGGCTTCTTATACCACCGATGATATAAAAAGAATTGCCTTGCCGCTATTACATTTTGGCAAATCGCTAACCAAAAATATGTCGATGGATTTTTTCTTTGAAAAAGGTGCGGCTCGAATATACAATCGCGAGAAACAAATAATTATAATTATAGGACAGCCTGAACTTAATTTGAATACACTCGGATTTGTCTGTCGAGAAGCAGTTCACGCAATAAGTCGAAAACTTACTCATCAAAAATCCGGGGTTAAGACGGAAACAGTTTCCAGCTTACCGGATGTCGGCACAGAATTCCTTATTAATGCAATTAATATCATCTCCTCAAATTGTGTGGAGAAGATTGGCGCATATATGGCTACAAAATATCTTCGTCAGGCAAAAGATGAGCTGGTTTCAACTTATCCGCTCTTGTCCAGCTTAACTGTCGATAATAACAGCATCGTATCTGTAATAAAAGGTTTGTCTGCAAAATCTGATGAGGAAACTCTTACTGCCTTCGCTCATTGGGCAAACTTGTTTTTATCATCCGCCGCTAAAGCTACTAATAAACTCAAGCCTGCCGATATAATGGAACTTACTTTTGAAATAAAAGATAAGCTGCAAATATCGGGGTTTTACCAGCTTTATGCCGACTTAGGAGTATAACAGACAATTATATCTCAGCTTTCTTTCCTAAGATATTATTTTCAGCTATTAAAATTAAATCCCAATACGGTTCTTTTCATTATTGCGTTGACAGAAAACATCCTGAAGCAGTGCCTAAGGAAAGTCTTTGGTAAAGCCTGTCCTCTATGCAGCAGCGCTTAGGGCACTATATATTTAATAAAATTTCGTTCATTGATAGATATTTTTACACTACTGTCCGGCCTTTTTCATAGAGTTCTTTAAATATTATCCAACAAGCGAAACTTGCTTGATTCGCAACCCATAGAACAACAAGACAT
>JAGGSN010000180.1 GCA_021159005.1 Candidatus Zixiibacteriota bacterium
TAGGTTTACTCCAATTTGTTGGAACCCATATACCCATATTATTTTCTCACCTCTTTTTTTATCATATTCGGTCTTTCGTAAAGATATACTAAAAGCTGATCGTCTGATCCATCTTTATAATGACCGTTTATTAATTCTTCTACTGCGGCACCTAAAGTATGAAGAATATAGGTTCCATCAAAAGGGTAGCAAGTAACGCTTCCATCTTCATTTTCCCTCTCTACAGAACCACGTTCTCTACCTGGAAAAGCACATAATTCGGAATATTTTTTATCCGTCAAACAAAACTCAGTGCCATCTGGATTATCATCATAATCCTCTGGCCTTTCATACTTTGGGTTTTCCGTATCTTTCAATTTTGGATATTCTTCTGGTTTTTCTAATTCTATAGTAGCATGGACAGAACTAAATCTTTCCCCTATAGTATCAACACACTCGCCTTCCACACAATCAGGACAACTCCACAAACCAGTAGGGTCCCACCAAGGAGTCTCACAATCCTGCGGAACAAATCCTCTACGAGATGTTCCGTGAAATTGCCCCATATAAAATCTAAGCAAAACTCTATACCAACCTTTAGTCACTTCCCTTGGGGTAGGGCTCCCACACCAGCTTACTCCAAATCTATTACATTCACTCGATGTTTTATCAAAATCCCCATCCCTCTCCCTGCACCAATTAGGGTTTACCCATTCATGATTACGAGCAGATGCTCCATCAGCTAATCTATAAATATCCCCGCATTTGTTTTCTTGTGCTAAATCATAGGAAGGAATCTCTGTTTCCCCCATTTCAGCAGGAGAATAATCAATTATTAAACTGCCCAAAGAAGTAAAAAAAGAAACCACTCTTCCTCGCATATCCCATAATTTTAGATATCCCATATCTGAACTCAATATCTCGGTACAACTATAATCAACAGCAGAACTCTTCATGAGAATAGGTTTTTCATAACTTGCACAATCTGAGTTTGTGTATTTTTGTATTACAAAAGGATTTTCCACGCCCTGCGAAAGTGGACATGCAGGAGCAGGATAAGAGCATAAAAATAATCGCTTTGACAAAATACTATAAGGGTCAAAATATTTAATATTGAATTCTCTATAAAGAAATATACTATAACCATTTATATAATAATATTCTTCCCCTTTTCTGTGAAAACATTTCTCACAGGCTTCAACAGAACAACCATTTCTAAAACTTTTCTTTGGATACGTCCACTCATTCATATGCCCGACTGCACAGTTCACGCGCGGGGACATATCTCCACACATATTATATTGAGAGTATTCATGCTTACCCCACTCTACTGCTGTATCAGATACACCAAAATAACAATTAATACTGGGGTCGTAGCTTTTCATCCATTCTACTCTATTTTCATTCCCTATATCTATTCCATTATCTACTAAATAATCTCTATTATCTTCAGGCTCATCTTTTAAAACCTGTCTTGTAGGCTTATTTGGTATTTTCTCCAACCATTTCATTAATTCATCTTTGTGGCAAGGAAATACTACCTGTTCACCTTCTTCGTTGAATACATCTTCAGCCACTTCACCCGTTAATAAATCCCATATAGTCACATAATCTGATATAGTAACA
>JAGGSN010000181.1 GCA_021159005.1 Candidatus Zixiibacteriota bacterium
ATAATATTTCATGCCTGTCCGCCGACAGGAGGAATTAGATTTCAGAAATCGATTTTGATTCGATGATTATCCATTTGCGTCATTCCGAAAACGGGAATCCAGAAAGCTATTTGTTAAGCCAATGGCGGATAGTAAAAATACCGTGCCCCGTGTCCGCAGACAGGCGGGCGCCGGCAGGCAGGAGGTATCGGCATGACCAATCTCTGGATTCCCAATCAAGTTGGGAATGACGCGGGCAGTGTTGGTAATGACGCGGGCAGTGTGGGAATGACATCACTATTGCATCCGCCCAAGGCGGACAAAAGGCCGGACAGTAGTGATGTAGTTCTTCTGCAAAATTTCGGTTTAAATAGGCAAGATATTTTTATGTTGACACCTGCTTATTATATGATTAATTACTATTAAACATTTTATGCTTATTCTTAAGGAGAAATTATGAAAAGAATAGCAGTCAGCTTAACAGTCATAACTATGCTGATTATTTTATTTATCCCGACCAGAGCAGAAATATCAGATGAAGTCAGGCAAATTCAGAAGATGATTGAGGCAAAAGGATTACACTGGACTGCTGACCAAACCTCAATGATGGACCTGCCGTTCGAGGAGCGAATATTGCGTCTTGGCTTAAGAGTTCCCGGCGAAATTCAAAAAGAATTTGCCAGGCTTGATAAACTTACGCCGCCAGCGCTTTTAAATACTGAGGATATTTTCGATTGGCGCGAGCTTAATGGAGTAACACCGGTTAAAGACCAGGCCAATTGCGGTTCATGCTGGGATTTTGCCGCTACGGGTTCTTTCGAATCGGCTATATTGATTGCTGACAGTGTGGAGCTTGATTTATCGGAACAGCAGGTGCTATCATGCAATACCGGCGGCTCAGACTGTGATGGCGGCTGGATGACGGATGCTTACAACATATTCATGGGTTACGGCGCAATTGATGAATCCGATATGCCATATGAGGCGGACGATGAAGTGCCCTGCACTCAATACGATTACGACCCTATCGCTAATCTGGATGGATATGTTAATGTTGCTAATAATGTGAATTTTATCAAAAATGCGCTGCTTTCGGGACCAGTTACGACAACTTTTACCGTATATAACGATTTCTTCGGTTATAGCGGCGGCTGTTATGAGCATGCCAACACCGAACCAACTAATCATGCTGTTGTTATAGTGGGCTGGGATGATGATGAGTGCGATGGCGCAGGCGCTTGGATTGTTAAAAATAGCTGGGGACCCAATTGGGGAGATGAAGGCTATTTCTACATGAAATACGGTTCCTGTCGTATTGGCAGCAACAGTTCGCGGCCTACATATAACGAGTCCGGATATCCTGAAGCTAATTTCCCATCCGAAACGATAACAGTCTTTATTGCTCCGGAGGAGGAAACTACCGAAGTTTTTAATATATCCAACAGCGGAGAGGCCAACCTGGTTTATGTAATCGAGGCGGTTAACCCTGCCAATCAGGATTCTTTCGGCTACATTTGGTATGATTGCGATTCCCCTGAAGGTCCCGAATATAACTGGATTGATATTACCGGGTATGCCGATATTATTGATTTTGGGGATGGTCTTGATGACGGCAATTCTGGGGCGATACCCCTTGGCTTTAGCTTCGATTATTACGGCAATGTTTTCGATTCGATAGGTATCTGCACCAATGGCTGGGCATCATTTACCGATTTTCATATAGTCGAATATGGCAATGTCGGTATTCCCGATTCCGAGCTGCCGAATAATTTACTGGCGCCTTTTTACGATGACATGAATCTTGAACACGGCGGAAATATTTATTTCTATACGAACAATTCTGACACCGCAATTATTACCTGGCATGAGGTTCCCGACTGGCGTCAGGAAGGCATTTTCACTTTCCAGATAATACTTACTGCCCCGAATAATATAAAATACCAGTATTACAGCATGGGACCGGGACGTCTGAATGAATGTACTGTCGGTATGGAAAACCAAAACGGTTCTCTCGGGCTTCAGGTTGCTCGTGATGAAAATTATATCAGGGATGAGTTGGCAATCGCTTTTAATCTGGGAGATGCTCCAATACTGCCTGAGCTATGGCTTGATATCGATCCAAACAATGGCATTATCGAACCTGAAAACGATGTCGATGTTAGCCTCACATTCAGCGCGGACGAGCTTGATATAGGAACTTATCAGGGGTTCTTGCGTCTTATAACAAACGACCCAAACAACGGCATCAGCGATATTCCAATTATCTTAACCGTAGGCACGGCTTATATTGATAATACAATAGTGAACAAACCCGATAGATTTGTTATCAATTCAATTTATCCAAATCCATTCAATCCGACTACTACTATTGAATATTGCCTGTCGAAAGATGGCAATGTCAATCTTGAGGCATACAATATTCTTGGTCAGAAAGCGGCGACTATCTTTAATGGCCATCAGAGCGCCGGCAAATATGCCATGCTGTGGGATGCGTCCGATGTGTCATCGGGGATATATCTTGTCAGGCTTACATGCGGTGATTCTTTCGACGAAAAGAAAGTTGTATTGCTGAAGTAGGAATATAGTTAGCGCGTTAGTTCATATTCTATTATGGACTGACTTTTTCAACAAGCCTATTCGCGGGAATGGCTGCAAAATCAGGATTAAAGATATCTAAACAGCAGTGATATTTCAGTTAAAACCCGTATCTGATTCCCAAACTGGGCAGAATCCCCGTATCATAAACATAGCCGTCATTGGTATTGATAAGAGCATTGCCGTGATTAGTTAGGTTCAATATCGACAGAAAGATATTAAACCTGTTAATATTGAAATCAGCATGAAGATTCAAAACAGCGCTTTGAGGGAACCTTTCTGAGTTTTCCAAACTGACCATTTCCGAATAATATTCGGGGGTGCAGCGATTGTTATCCTCAAAAGTAGAAGCCGGATAAGTCGGCGTATAAGGATAACCGGAACGCAAGCTTAATTCGCTGCCAATTGTTATAGACTTCAATAATTTGTAGTTCAACTGCATGAAAATTCTGTGAGGAGCATTTAACTCATAAGGAACTTCGTTGGCATCAATTGCTTTCATTGCATGACTATAGCCATAATATCCCGTAAAATCTAATTTTGACAGTAAGAATCCTTTGATATGAAAATCTATATCGCCGCCATAAATAACGAGTTGTTCATTCGGCATCATTTCAATGAAGCCATCACCGATGCTGTTGTCATCATTTACATGGCTAAAATCAGGTGTCGGATAAGGAATATTTGTAATCCGTTTTTTAAATAATCCAAATTTAAAAGGTCCTTTAATATAACTTATTTTTGCTAATCTTGTTTTTAACGGCTTCAGCTTACTAATACCAGCATGTACCATAACCTGGTATGGTTCGAGTATATTTTTAATCGGGTTTTCGGCAAAAGCGCCATAGAAAAACTCGATATCCCCCCAACGTTTGTTTTTATATACAGCCCTATTACGATAAAGCGTCGCCGTATTCTCCATCAGATTGCTGAAATATTCCACTCGTAACCCTACCTCAATCTCAAAGGGGCTAAAATCATGTTTTAACGAAAAGTAGCCAGCGGTATTAAGTTCACTATCACTTGATGAGTATTCGCCATAAAGCTGATTTAACTCAGGCTGATATATATAGGGAATATCACTGCTGGCATCCGGAGGTTGGAAATTCCAGTTATTCTGAGTGAGATCAATTTTGCGGTTAAAAGTATAGTCTGATTCATTGCCCACGACTACATTCAATTTATCAGTAAATAATTCAGCCTTGAACCTGGTTAGAAGCGTTTGATTCTTAGCCGCAAGGTCAATAAATAAACCGTTTGTTGTTTTCCCATCGGATGGCCAAACTTTATATTTCTCCGAACCTGATTTGAAAGCGGCAGTTAGTTTAATAAAGGCAGTCGGGCAAATTCTCTCAAAACGCAAACCGGTGAAAGTTTTCTTAGTATCCTGATTTGTTTTAATGCCGCTCGGATTATTTATTGTCGGCTTAATATCATAAGCCAGATAATCTCTGACAAAATATTGATCCAGCATCAATCGCCAGCTGTCGGATAATTTTACTCCGGAGGAAATAAATATATCTTGAAAATTAGTCGGCGGTAGATGATTGCGCTCCGATTCATTGTCTAACTGCTTGACCAGCTTATCGAGAAGCGATTTACGCAAGGATGATATTACATAATAATCATCAGAGCCAATTGATAAAAAACCGGTTGCCTCGATTACTGACATATCGATAGCGCCATCTGTATGATTGCTAAAATGTTTTAAGGTGTTCATAGCAACCACCGATGGAAGACCATACATCGAAGGGGTTCCCTGAGCCTGAAATTCAACTTTATCAATAACGCCGCTGGGGATTATCGAAAACATGCCGTAATGGCACGGGTCATAACCGATATCCATACCGTTTAAATAATACTTGGGGTTAGTGCCGTTTACCCTGATTTTCGAGGAATGAATGGAACCCTCTCGAACCACTTGCGGCTGATTTATTACGCTTATCGGATTTGTCGCAAAAAGGGATTGTTTGGATGTATTCACTATTTGTTTTTTATCATAAGTTATATTCAGTTTATCTTTTTCCGGCTTAACAACGATTCCGGCCATCTCAACAGGTTTTTCTTTAATCCGGAAATCAATCATAGCGTTATCTTCTAATATATCTATATTAATGGTTTTATATTCATAGCCAATCATTAAGGCAGTCAGCGTAATAGCCTTATAATTCATATCATCAAATTTTAATATGTATCCGCCCTGGTTATTAGAAAAAGTTCCGGCTATAACCTTAGATTCCGAACGCAGGATTATCGAAACGCCGTTTAGCGGATTGTTGTTTTCATCGAAAACTGTTCCGGCAATGCTTTGATGTTGCCCGACTGCCATAAGACTCGTCTGAGGTTTCTGAGATGCTAAAACGCTGGATGAGCAGTAAAGCAATAAAAAACTAACTACTAAAAAACTTCTAACTACAAAACTAAACATACCTATCCTTCTATAGGGTCATTCAACAAAAGACGTGCCGCTGAAAAACCCATCATTATCATCATCTATTTTATTGCCGGTCAATTAGTTAGACATGAATGTTAACTGATAATGCAAGAGGAACCGATATAACAGCGCAAATGCATGCATATTATTTATTATTGGTGAGGTAATCCGAATTCTGTAAAATATTTAACAACTGCCGTAATTAGATGGCTGGCATTATGTTAGGTTAAATCATGGATTTTAAATTATTATTTAGCCTTGACTGTATCAAAACCCTGCTTATATTATATAAAAGTGAATATATGAATTTTAATCGGCGCTTCTTGAACATTAATACTAATGGCAGGTAAAATATTAAAATGATTAGCAGTAAGAGTTTTTCATCAATATTATTATTCAAGATTATTTTATTAGCGGTTGTTATTTTTAACCCGGTAATTACCAAAGCTCAGAGTGTTGATGATTCCGTTTATGTCTGGTATGGCAACTATAATGATTTGCCAATCTCAGGGAGAATTGACGAAATAATAAATGTAGATGTTTATGTGAAAACAACTGCAGACGCTTATGTAGCGAATATGTGTGTTCCATTAGGCTTTAATAAAACCTATATTGATACGATTTTTAAAGATTCATGCCAAATTTATTGGCCGTTAACTGAGTGGGATGAAGCAGGTTTTTATACGTTCAATGATGAGTTTCAAGAGGGGTGGAATAGCCTTACGTTTTTAGGGTTCGCAGACCTTGGCGGAGAACTGAATCCTTGGCTTCATACGTCTGGATTTTTAAGAATACTAACCTTTGCCGCTCATTCAGTCAGCGATTCATTACTGATGGGAACTACAGTCGAGGCTTTTGGTCCCGGACTCGACCGTTTTCAGGGTCCCACAAATTTTGGCGACACAAGCGGCGATGCTGGCTATTCATATTTAGAGGTATTCAGCGAGTTATCTTTCTTAGATGCTGTCGGCGCAATTACCGGCGCGGTTACCGATACCAGCGGCGCGGCAGTTGAGAATGTTGTTGTGGAAATATTAGAGCTTCAACTAACCGATACGACAAACATACAAGGCGTTTATTTTATTGACAATATCGACGAGGGGACATACGATCTATCTTTTTCGCATACCGACTATTTTGACACAATAATCAGCAATGTTGCTGCTGCTATTGATGAAACCACAGAGGTAGATGTTGTATTGAATTCTAACGCCTATGGCAGTATAACCGGCATTGTTGCCGACACCAACGGTTTGCCTATTGAGGGGGTTTTGGTTGAAATCGAAAACACATCGATAAGCGATGCAACAGATGAGCAGGGGGTTTATCTTATAACCGACATATTAACCGGAAAGCATGTTATTTCGTTTTCACATTCGGGCTATCTCGATACTACAATCAGCGAAGTGGAAATTATTCAGAATGATACTATAGCTCTCAACCTGATTATGTCTGTTGATCTCCCGGATGAAATAATATTGAAGCAAAACTATCCTAACCCATTCAATGGTGGGACGATTATCGAATTCAGTCTGCCGAAATCGGCTCATGTTATTATAGAAATATTCGATATTCTTGGACGTAAAGTTGAAACTGTCGGCTCGTTTCAAGGGCAGGCAGGCACAAACTTTATTAAATGGAATGCCGGCGATATCTCCTCCGGTGTATATTTCTACAGGGTAAAATCAGGCAGCACTGCTAAATCTAAATCTCTGCTATATATTAAATAGAATATCATTGCCAGGAGTTTCCCCGAAAATTCCGGTAAAATCTTTATAGTATAGTATGTTTCATAGGGTTAACATTTTCAATAAGTGGAAATCATAGTTTTTGAAAAAACGGGGAAACTTTTAGCGATTTCTAGCAGGTCGGGTTCCGACCGGAGGGAGAAACCCGACATTTTGGACAGTGACAGGTGATTTGCTAAGGGAAAGGGTGGCATATTGCTGCGAAAGGTGTCGGGTTTCTTGTTCGTCCGCCTAAGGCGGAGAACCTGACCTACGATTGTATAAAAAAAACGGGGAAACTCCTGATCATTGCCCGTTGATTCTTTTCCCGATTTTACAGTTGAACTGTAAAAGCTCGGAATTCCTTTGGTTACCAAGCGGCGCTTGGTAACCAAAGGAAAATTATATTGAAAATTTAGCGTTAAAACACACCCCTAACCCCTCTCAAGAGGTGAATAATAAAATGTTGGTGCACACAGACGTGCCTTGGGGCGAGGACGTACGCCAACCACCCTAAATATAATTGAAGTCAATAGCCTTGCAGTGAAAACTTACCAATAAAAAAAGACCCTCATAGTGAGGGTCTTTTAAAGTGGTTTATCGGTCTATTACTTAATCAGAGTTAAAGCGCGGGTTTCGCTGTTGTTGCCGGCTGTCAGTTTGTAGAAATAGACGCCGGAAGACACCTGGGAAGCATCCCAGTTGACCGAATGATGACCGGCTTCCATTCTGTCGGAAACCAAGGTCGCAATTTTCTGTCCCAGCATATTGTAAACGCTTAAGTCAACATCAGAGGCATTTGGCATCGTGAAATTGATTTCGGTACGGGCGTTGAATGGGTTGGGATAGTTCTGCTCAAGCTTGAAAGTATTCGGTAAAGTCGAATAATCATTAATACCGGTGGTGTAGAACTCAATATGGAAATCATCGATATACCAGCCATCGCCGGTTATGACCGAACTATCTGAACCATAATCGAATTTAACTCGAACCGTCTGGTCGGCGTACGCGGAAAGGTCAATTGTCTCCATCTGCCAGGAACCATGATCGCCGAAGAAAGCCTGTTCACCGCCAATCGGATTTTCAAATGAGGATGAAAGCTCGCCGTCATAACCGTCTTCAGGAGTAATTAATGCCCAAGTGCTGCCGCCATCGGTAGAAATTTTCACATTGCCGCCATCGTAAGTATTTTCGGTTGTGTACCAGTGGTAGAAAGTTAAAACAGGCTCATCGCCAATAGCGATTTCCGGGCTGGTTAATTCTGATAGAAGCGGGCCTTCAGTGTATTGACCATTAATCAGTGTGCCAACGACATTATCACCAGACCAGGCGCTGCCGGGACCGGTCGTGGGCGCGCCATGCTGCCAGTCGTTAATAAGCGTGAAGCCGCCATTGTCGCTTTCAAAGTCAACGAAGAATCCGGCAATCGGCTGGGTGTTATAATTGGCATCAATTGAGTTATTTGCCTCATTCTGATCGCCTGTCAGCTCGGCAGTCGCAGTAATGTCGTAACTGCCCTCTGCAACAGGGGTGAATTCCGGGAATGCTACATCTTCAGTAGCGCCATTACCGGCCAAATCGGTTATTTCAGAGTCTTCATTATAGACTTCCGAACCGTCCAAACTGATAGTCATATTGACAGTGAAAGTTTCGGTATTGGCACCAAAGTTGCCGAAAGTAGCTTCAGGGGTAACCGGTGCGCCAGCATCACCAGCGCCAACCGGGGCAATAATTTCCACAGCCGCAACATCATGGTCGAGCGGGGCATCGCCATCGGTTAGGATGATAGCATCGAAATCAGCCTGGGCGCCATCAGAACCCTGATACACAAAGGCAACCTTGAAATTGGATTCGCCGATATAAGCATCGAAGTCCAATGTAACTTCATACCAGGTCCAATTCTCGAATATGCCGTAGTCATCTTCTGTCCAGAGCGGTTCAGACCAATGGTCGCCGCCATCAGTCGAAACCATGATTATCATATCAGCATTATCATAAGGGTCAACATGCCAGTAGTAGCTGGTCAAAAACCAGAATGTAAGCTCGAGGCCGGGATTGGCCGATGTGAGGTCGATTTCAGGGGAAATCATCCATTCATCCTGAGGAACCAAGGCGGGATCGTACACGATTTCAGCGTTATAAATTCCTTCCTGAGGAGAATAACTTGACTGGAACCAAGTGTAGCCGCTATTGGTAATAATTTGTTCCCAACCAACCGGGAACCATGTTTCAAAACCTTCAGTCAGAAAATCGACCAGAGCCGCATCCGGAGGTTCGTATTTCTTATTAACTACTTTATATGGAGCGGATTTGAGGGTGATATCCTCAGCAACTGCGAATGAAAAAGCAAATAGTACTAAAACGCTCAAAGTAATTAATACATTAGTATTAAATTTCATTTTTTACTCCTTAAAATTACAAATATCATAACTTTTCACAACACAACATTATATATTTTTAACTCCAAACACCTCCTTAAAAAATAATCATAGATTGTTTCTGATTACAATACTAACATATTTTCATTAATTTTAATATAATTATTTTTCTGATAATGTCAATAATATAATTAAAAATTCATGGTAACTTATTGATATATAATAACATTACGGTTTAGTCAACTATAGTGGATGAAAAGCTATATCTTTGTTGATTAATCTATTTGCCTCGTATAAAATAACCGGGAAGTAAATATTCTTTCCCTTTAAAATTTACATTTACTAATTTATTTTCGTTGGACAGTTTCTCAACAGTGCCGGGTGATGAAAATGCATTCTCGATTTCTAATGCCTGTTCCCGGCGCAAGGGGTGCCGCGAACCTATTTCAATAATCGCCTGCCTGGCATCTTTGAACTCGCGCAAACCAAATTCCCCCATTTCCGGTTCGGTAATTGGCTCGGCATTGCCAAGTATCTGTTGGGCTTTTAGTATGGTTTCCGGTGATGATGGTTCTACCCACGTTTCCGCCGGCGGACGGATTGGCGTAACCACATAAACTCTATCAGGTTTTATCAAATCAACGGTCTTTCTGATTTTCCACAATTCTTCCTCCGAATCATTTAGTCCATTAACAAGCATGACCTCTAACCATATTTGTCCGGAGAATTCGGCACGAAAATCAATCAAACCGCCCACCATAGTGTTAAATCCTATATCACCATGAGGTCTGTTGATATGTCTGAATGTTTTTTCACTGCCCGCATCGAAAGTGGGAAGAACCACATCAGCCTCTTTTAAATCTCGCCTGACATCCTTAAGAAACAACAGCGAACCATTTGTGATTACAGCCACAGGCAAACGCAGCTCGGCTTTAGTTTGATGTATAAGCCAGCCCAGATCTTTGCACAAGGTAGGCTCTCCATCGCCAACAAAAGTGATATAATCTGATTGGGAAACCATAGCTCTTTTTATGATTTCGGTGAGAATATCTTCTTTTGCATAAAAACTTTTTCTTTCAACCTGGAGATGTTTCGTTTTTCCAAGTTGGCAATAGACACAAGAATAAGAGCATGTCTTGGGCGGAATCGGACTCACACCCAAAGAGCGCCCTAATCTGCGTGATGGTACCGGTCCATAAGTATACATTTATATTTCCTTCATGTTTTATCTGTTTGCATGTCAATTATAAGCAATACGAATTGCCTCATCTGCTAATGTCGGTTGAATTATCTTCTTCCACTCTGCGGAATCCCATGTCTTTAACTTTGAATGTACAATATAATATTTCTGAGGGATTGGATGAGTTCCGAAAACAACTTTCATATCGTAATTAGCCTTAATGAAATCACGAAAATAACTAATATACGGGCAGGGAGGATACCCGACAATAAACCCTGTGGCAAAATGAATGACTTGCGCTCCGTTCTTTTTCATTTCTTCAGGCGCATATTCAATGTTTCCGCCAGGACAACCGCCGCAAGTTGTGTAGCCAACTATCTCTGCTTCATCCTCGCCATAAATACTAAATGCTCCTTCTCTATTATGAAAAGCTCTCAAACATTTACCTCCCGCGCACATCTTATAGCGGTCGCAAATTATTATTCCGATTTTTGTTTTACTTTTTGCCATACTTTTTCCTGCCTAATTTAATGAAATATCGTTTTAAGTTGATATTCATTTTATACATTCTTTAACGGTACCATTTCATTATTGCGTCAACAGTAGCATTAATTACAGCATAAGCGAGAGGCGATGACGTAAGAAGAGGGTGGGTTCCAATCTGAAGGGTATCAATTTCCATATCCGTCATTTTTTTCTGAATCATCACCGAAAGCATATTGGCGCACTCCCCGACCGAATCGCCGCCAAGCACCTGAGCGCCCAGCAGCACATGTGAATATTTCGCATAAATAAGCTTAACGGTCACTTTCGATGCGTTTGGCAGCTTGCCCGGATGACGATCTACAGACTCAGCAACGCCTACTACATATTCCAAACCCATCTTTTTAGCCCGGGTTCCAGTTAAACCGGTTACTCCCAAAGCAACATTGCCGATTTTGGTTGCGAATGAACCAAGAGTACCGGTAAAAGTTTTTACAACATGAATCGAAAAGAGGTTTGAACCGGCGAGTCGTCCTTGAGACATGGCTGTTGATGCCAACATTATTTGACGATAATCACATGTATAACAGCTCCGTTTGGCGGCGCAATCCCCTACGGCAAAAACATCGTTATCTGAGGTTTTTAAGTATTCATCAACGATAACGCCAAATTTTTTATCTACTTTTAGCCCAAACTTCTCCGCTAATGAAATATTTGGCTTAAAGCCAATAGAAACAATTGCGATATCAGTTTCAATGGTTTCAGAATTGTCTAACTCGACGTTTATGGAAGAGCCATTTTGGGAAAAGGCTTTAATCCCGCAACCGGTTATTATTTTAACTTCCTGTTTCTCCAACTCATTTTTAATAATTTCGCTAAACTCAGGGTCTACTGAAGTAGGCAGTAAAGAAGGCATTAATTCCACAATTACGACAGATTTTTTGTCTTTACTCAATTCATCAGCCAACTCGACACCGACATAACCGCCTCCTACAATTAATACTCGTTTTGCAGATTTTGCAGCCTTTCGCATTTCTACAAGATGCTCGTAATCTTTCGATAAGATAAAGATGTTTTTATTATCTATTCCCGGTATTGGAGGCTTGAAAGGATAAGATCCGGCGGCAAGTACCAATTTATCAAATTCTATTTGTTGACCGTCTTTTAACTCAATTACCTTTGCATCTCTGTTAATAACTTCACCCAATACCAAATCAATATTGTTGTTCTTCAGAATCCCATCCGGCATTATATCATCATCAACTGAATTCAAACTGTGAAGAATATAGGGTATGCCGCATGGAATCAAAGCGGCGCTTTCCTTTCTAATAAGAACAATTGATTTATCAGGACTTGTATTTCTTGCAGATATTGCCGCTTGTACTCCGGCAGGACCTCCACCAACAATGACTACATCATATTTTTTCATCTTAGCTTCTCCTTAGCTTAAATTTCCAAATTGCTATTAGAAACTTGTGGGTTGAGTATCTTATCATTTGAACTATGGAAACCGACCAACTTTACATAAATTGATCATTGTAATTTTGATTATAACCATGATATGATTTTAATATAAGCGTTGCATTAGATTTCAATTATTTCAAATTATATACGGACAACAGCGGCATTATTTCTTTAATTAGCAATAGTAATATCTATTATTCAAGACATATTCAGGAATAATAATTAGCCGATTGTATCTTTTATAACCTCCAAAAGAGCTTTTTTATCGATAGGTTTGTCAAAAACAGCAATAGGTTTCTTAATAGCCAGATGCCTTCCGGCAACACCGCTGATTACAATAATAGGGATTTTGCTGTACTCTTTATCCCGATGCATCTTACGATAAAAGGCAGTACCGGTATCATTCGGCATCTGTAAATCCAGAGTAATTAAGTCGGGTTTTTCGGATTTCAATATCTTTTGACCTTCAATTCCATCTGAGGCAGCTATGGTTTCATATCCTTCATCCCGAAGAAATTCCACTAAGAATTTTCGTATGTCATCCTCATCATCGATAATTAATATTTTCTTACTCATTTGAAATTCTCCCAAAACATTCAACAGTTTTAAGTGCCTTTCTAAGTGTCCTTTTTATTAAATAGCTCTTTAAATTTTTTAAGGGTCGTTGGATCAGCATCATCAATCATATTTTTCAACTTATTTTGAAGTTCTACCTGTTCTGCAATTTCTTTTTCTTCCTTGGTCGTATCCATTCCCAATAGGTTTTTTATTGCCGCAATATAATTATCAGGTTTAACGGGTTTTTCGAGATAAATCCCCGGACCCGACATAGTAAGTTCTTTCAGGTCGGATTTGCCCAGATCGTCTCGGGCATGACCGGTAACTATAATTACCGGTATTTTTGCCCATTGCTTGTTTTTGGCAAGGTCGCGATAAAACTTAATTCCCGATCTTTTAGGCATAACCAAATCTAAAGAAATAAGGTCGGGGCTATGTTTTTTAACCTGGTCGATTGCCTCGAACCCATCACAGGCTATAATCACATTGAAGCCTGCCTCAGATAAAGCCATCGAAAGATATTTTCTAACATCCTCTTCATCATCAACTACTAAGACGGTTTTTTTATTTGTTTCAGCCATAATATTCTCCGTAATATTAATTTTATGTTTATTCTAAATTATAACTTTTGTACAGGGAATAAAGCCTTTTTTTAGGGAATTCCATTTTGAACCTTGCTCCCTCCCCTTTTTTTGAATAAACGGATATTTTACCGCCATGTTCCTGGATAATCTTTTTGGTTGTCAAAAGACCAAGACCAGTGCCTTTTCCTCCTTTAGTAGTAAAAAATGTAGTAAAGATTTTTTGTTTAATTTCATAATCTAAACCGCTGCCATCATCCAACACATAGAATAACAATATTCCTTTTTCATCCTTTGTTTGAATTTTTACCGAGCAGTTTTTCTTTTCGCTCATCTGGCAGGCATCAATTGCATTTGAAACCAGATTAGTCAAACAGGTGTGAATACCTTTAGGGTCAAAGGGAGCTTTTTTGATTTTGGGATCCAGTTCGGCTTCCAAAGTTACTCCCACACCTTTTGCAATCTCTTTATATAGACTGATGATATCTTTAACCATATCGTTAGGGTTAACCATCTTGAGTTCCGGTAAGCGGCCTTTGGAAAAATTGAGGAAATCTTTCACGAGAGAAGTGGTCTTCTCGAAATTTCTCTCCAACATTTCCCAACCATCGGCAATAACATTTTTATCGTCCTTTTTCAAGCCTTTGCTGACAATATACATTCCGCCTTCAAGCCCCATAAGAATATTTTTTATGCTGTGCGCCAACCCGGCAACAGTTTGACCAACCGCCGCCAGCCTTTCGGCCTCAATTACCTCACTTTCCAGCTTTTTAGTTGCGGTAATATCAGTCGATATTTCGATGACATGGGCTACTTCCTCTTCCCCTCGTCCCAAGGGCGATGTTGTCACTACATAGTGAGTTTTCTCACCGGCCTTTTTGATGCCCACTTGATTAGAATGATGAATCTGTCCGTCTTTAAATGTTTTAGCCGCAGGGCAATTTGGGCATTTTCTTTTTCTGTGTTTATACACACTGTAACATTGTTCACCGGTAACATCCCCAAAATTTTCACGAAAGCTTTCATTAGCCCTGATTATTTTGTAATTTTTATCGATGACTGTAATATAACAAGGAACCCTATCGAATAATACTTGATACTCTTTCTGCCATCGTTTAGTCTCTGTAATATCCGAGGACATCTCGACGATATAATCAATCTGCTTGCTTTTGCTGCTTTTTAAGGGAGCAATATGGACAATATAATGAGCTTGACGACCATCTTTATCAATGCCAACCCCATCAATTACTCTTGTTTTACCGTCTTCAAATGTTAATAATGAGTTGCAATCTTCACAGGGATGATCAAGCTTCTTATATACTTTATAACATTTCTTGCCTTTCCAACTGCCAAAATATTCTTCAAAGTTTCTATTGGCTTTTATGATGTTGTAATTACGGTCTATTATAGCAATATTGAACGGCACCAACTGGAATAATTGACTATAGACTAAGTCGTTAAGCCTTCTTTGGCTGCTTTTTCTAGAATCAGACATCCTGCTTTCCCCTGTTATTATTTGATAAATCAGGGGAGGTGAATTTATCAACAATCTTCATGAATTTTGCTACACTAATCGGTTTTTCAAAAAAGTAATCCGGAGGTGGAATCGATTTATCGGAAACGTATGAGCGAAAATCATACTCGTTTTCTTGCACTACTCCGCTGATAATTAAGACCGGAATATGTTTAAACCTCTCATCTTTTCTTATCTTAACATACATCGAAATGCCGGATTCCATTGGCATCATAATATCAAGACAAATAAGGTCGGGTATTATTGATTCCAATACTTCCATACCAATATCAGCATTATCCGCTGAATAAGTAGTATATCCGTTATCCTTCAGTATCTCAGTAAGATACTTCGCCACATCCGGTTCATCATCGATTATTAAAACTTTTTTATCCATATTAGTAGCCTGTATTTTCATTCTCTTCTGCAGCCTTGCCGGGAAACACTACATGATTATAGTAGGGATGAGTGAATTTATTCTTTATTCCGGCCTGCATAAAGTCTTTTTGGTGCGATTCATGACAGGTAGAACAAAGAGCCAAATCAGATTTATCTGCCAATTCCAAAGCTTTCTGTTTATGACATCTGACACATAGATAATGCATAGCATCAGTATACGATGGCGCCAGATATTGTTCAACCCTAATCGCTGCGTTTTGAGGAAAAAGATCGTTATGACATTGGTCGCAGTCTTTAACATTAGAAGCCGTGCGTTCCCGATTGCTATCGTGGCATTCATTACAGGTGATATTGCCATTATTGGGGCTTGCATGCCAGTCATGCCTGAAAGCATCGGTCGGTTGATACATGTCTTGATGACAGTCATTGCATCCGCTTTGCTCATCCATAGGCATGTTCATATGATGGCACAATACGCATGATTCTTTTTCGCCGTTTCTGGCGATATGGATATCATGTCTGAAAGCTGCGCCATAACCGTCATGGTTGCCATCGACAAAGAGCGAATCGCCGCCGCGTGCCTTCATTGCAGGAACATTTTTTATGCCATCGCTATAAATTCTATGACTGGGGATAATAGCAAAACCTAAAGCCAGACCAAATACGAGTATAAGCGAATATATTGTTCTTGAGGCCAATCTTGGCGTTCCCAGCCAGACCTCAGAAGTGCGGTCGAATACCGGTTTACTTTCGGGTTTATCTTGAGGATCTTCCCATTTTTGATCCCAAACCTTGAAGCGTTCTATAACATATAGAAACGCTAATATCGCCCCTGAGATTATACACAAACTTATTAAGACTTCAAATATGGTAGGCTTATATCCGGGGCCTGCGGCAGTTACAATGATTCCAGCTATATTAGCTCGATTGAGAACAAGGCCTATCACTGCCGAAATCGCAGCAACCCAGAGGCCAGCTTGTGAATGACGCAGTTTTTTTACTCCTAGAAAAACTATTGGGATTATTACCATCAGGCTTATTTCGATTATAAACAATGAAGCTTGCCATGAACCATTGAAAATAAGCGGTAGTTTGCCTCTTGCGCCGATATCCACAAACCTGACAAGACCAAAAATAGCCACAACAGATAATGCCAACAGCGCTAACTTGGTAAGAATATCATAATCAATTTTCTTGCGATACACATAGGAAATTACTAATACTCCCAATATAAGCATAAGCGGCCCTACTCCCACAGCCGAGATGAAAAAGAGAATCGGCAAAAGTGGTGTATACCATAAAGGATGCAGTTTTGAAGGGGTGATTAACCACATTGTGCCCAATGAGGATTGATGAAGCGTCGAAATCATGATTCCCAGAAAAACAAGCACTATCTTATATTTAGTCAGAAACCTGCGTATTCCGGCAAACTTGCTTGTTTCTTCGAGAGGAACCGGTAAAAACTCTAAAAAGAGCACCGTAAGATAAAGCATCACGCACCAAGACACTTCAAATAAAGCCGAATGATGCTGCCAATAAATTATCGGATGCCAAATCATCCAGGGTAAGCCCAACTCGGTAAATAATGCTGTAGCGGCGGTTAGATAACCCAACAACGCCAGCAAAACCGATACCTTGGCGTAACGATGGTATTCTTCTCTATGCATGACATAAATTATAGCGGTCATTACAAAACCACCGCCAGCCAGCGCTATCCCCGGAAAAACATTGAAGCCTTTCCAAAATCCCCACGGAATAGCATCATTCATGTTGGCAACGGCGCCAAGGCCAAACAAGAATCTCGTTATAAAAGCCGCTAATCCCAATCCGGTGATCATCCAGAGAACCGACTTGAAAACATTTGATCTATCCATTAGCTATTCCTCGTTCTCTTTTGAATGTTCTTGTGATTGTCCCTGGAGTTTCATTCGCCGTTTGATAATCCAATGAAGACTGCCCATAACAGCGCCCATTCCCACAAATACAAAGGGAACCGATTCCATGGCAGTTGAAGTGGTTTTGGGCAATGCTTTTGTCCCCGGAGTCAGCGGGTATGTTAAAAATCCCAGATCAATATCTGAAATATACAAAACCGATGTTCCGCCGACTTCAAACTCGCCATATACTTTATTGATATATTTGCCCGGATTTTCTTTAAGCCGTCGATGAGCTTCTTTCAGAAGTTCATCCCGTTCGCCGAAAATAGTTGCCTTAGTCGGACAAGCCTCAGTGCATGCCGGCTGCTTGCCAGCTTTAATCCGATCGATACACATATTGCATTTCTGAACATAGGCTGCCGGTTTATCCCAATCGTAGCGGGGTATTCCATAGGGGCAGGCAACCATGCAATAACGACAGCCAAAGCACTTTCCGGGGTCATAAGCAATAGGTCCTTCTTCGGTTTTATACAAAGCTCCCACGGGACAAGCGGAAACGCAAGCCGGTTCGAGGCAATGACGGCATTGTTTGCGAATATAATGCGAGTCCGGTTTTACTATAATCGATGTCCAGTTTCTGGCTGACAACCCATCATCTTTATGCCAACTCCTGGGGGCGTCTCGGTCGAGTTTGTTAACTTCTTTACAGGCAACCGCACATTCAAGACAACCTATACATTTAGTAATGTCAGTTAATATGGCTTTGCTCATACCGGCGCTCCTTTTTTATTAAGAGTAGCACAAATATCATCATCAACCCGGGCTGGGAATTTCCAGGCAAGAGTTATTATAAACTGAGAAAATGGCGCCAGTATGCAGTGCGCTATTTTAGTAAATGGAATCAATACAAAAATTAACTCACCGGCAAGAATATGAACTAACATGAAGAATTGATAGTTTAACGGGCTGATGTTTAGATTTGCGCAAACATAGCCTGTTATAAATGGTATTATTAAAATCAATGGCCATAGATAATCCTGCGTGCGGCTTAAAAATCTTACATCTCTGCTGATTAATCGGCCAAGGAAAATCGCTAACCCGAATACAATAGTGGTTAGAGTTAATAAATCAGCCCAGAACTTAGACAGAGTTAGCCACCCAAAACCCAGGCTGCCTTTCCACAGTTGAACATGGGCGTATAACAATATGGGAACAAGTATAAGACCAATATGAAACAGTATGGCAAATAGGCTATAAAAAGGTTTGCGGTTAGCGACTCGTTTAATTGGTATAAACCAACCTATGGTCTTTATAATAACTGATTTCCAGGGAATTTCTTTATCTCCGGCTTTCCGGTAGGCTTCTATGGCTCCCCAAATATCAAGGATTAATATCCGCATCAATCCCAATATCATCAGAGCAAATGTCAGTCTAAATAAGGGGCCTTTTGCAAAATCCAGCAATGCTTGCAATTTCTATCCTTTCTATTTGTTTGAGCTATCATTTTGATTTGATTTATCAAAGATTATTGCCTTGTATATTAAGTCGTGAAGACCAACGACCTCACAATCAATTTTCTGGTCTTCCACAAGTTCACGAAGCTGTTTCTTGCAATTAGCGCATGGTGCAATTAAATACTTAGCGCCGGTAGCGCGTATCTGGTCGGCTTTTGCTTTACCTCCTATCAAAGTGCGGTACGGTCGAATCTCATCGATAGAAACAGTGCCGCCGCCGCCGCCGCAGCAAATATTCTCCGAACGATTGGGCGTCATTTCAACGAAATTTGAACAGAACAATTTGATTATCTCGCGGGGTTGGTCAATAATCCATTCCTGACGGGCGATATTGCAGGGATCGTGATAAGTAACAATTTCTGTAATGGTATCAGGTTTAAGTTTAAGCTTCCCTTCCTTAATCGCATTATGGGTATATTCCATGATATTAATAACCGGTAAAGCGTCTTTACCGCCGCAGTGTGTGGGCACATAGTATTTAGCGGAACGTGAGGCGTGACCGCATTCGCCGATTAATATCTTTTTCGTCTTAAGTCGCTTAGCTTCGTTATACAGTTTTAATATTATCCGTTCCAACATTCTGTCGCTGTAGAATAAACCATAATTGATAGCATCAAAAAACTTAGTGCCTATGGTCCATGAATCGCCGGTAGCGGCAAATACGGCAACTATTCCCATCAAAGTTTCAGCTTCCATTAAGAAATCGCTAACAGCCGGAATGAAAAAATATTCGGAATTTTCAACATCAAGAGGAAACTTGACATCGACGCCTTTTTCGTCTTTAACATCATCTTCAAGGAACTCCAAAGTATCAAGCAGGGCCGGAACGGGGATAGCTGAGGTGTTCTGCGTTTTTCCCTCAAGCTGTTCCCGAGTGCTGACCACTAAAGCTCGAGGAGCAATACCGATTTCGCTAAGTATATAACGTCCCAAATGAGTAATAAGGGCATGGTCGATACCAGCAGGACATTCAAGAGTACACCGTTTGCAGGCAGTACAATTCCAGAACGATTCGGCCATTTCTTCGATCTTCTCGTCTGTCAGATAGCCCGTACTCAGTAGCCTGCCTTTCAAAGCCCCTGAGATTGTAAAATGACGGCGATATACGCTTAACAGAAGCTCCGATCTGTAACAGGGAATATCGCGGACATCACCGGTAGCCTGATAAATAGGGCATTGAACCGCGCACCGAGAACACTTGGCGCTCATACGGATGAAATGTTCCAGCGCAAAACGGTAGTTTGAATGTTTTAAAATAGCCGCAAAAGCCTCCAGAAACCGTTGCGGCCGGTCATTAACATCATAATCTTCAACATGATACCGAACGTTGAGCCTTTGTTTCTCGATTACTTCCGGCTTTTTCATAGGTGTAAAAGACTTTTTCCGCTCTTCAGATGTGATAATCTTTGTACTCATCCATGCTCCGTCATATTGATTTAAAATATTTTATTTTTACCCTTCAATTGCTCCTGTTTAAAAAACGTTCGTTCATTAAAACTGACAAGTAAACTTGGTTGCAATTTAAGAAATGATTTCAGTTTTTTCAAGGTAAAATCGTTTTCTTTTTTAATAAGAGTCTGTTGGAGAACCTCATGCCATAAAAAATAACTTCTATAGATGTCTAGCAATCGAAAATTTCCAACTAAACAGGGAATTGAAGAACCTATCCAATGACCAATTATTGAGTATTCCAACACACTTAAGAAATGAGCAAAGTAAAATCTCGTTATTATTAAAATAGCGTTTTCGTCAAGCTTTATTAAGTGATTGTTATTTCTATGGATTAGGGATTGTGGTAGCGCTACGGGGAATCGAACCCCGGTTTGATGGCTGAGAACCACCCGTCCTAGTCCACTAGACGATAGCGCCAAATCAATGTAAATATAGAAATACTTATTATAACGTCAAGTTAAATCTAACAGCTTAAACTTCTTAATAATATTTAATATGGAAATAGCCGCAAGTAAGACAAATATGTTATTGTAAGCCAAAAATAATTATATTAAGCTTGATAATTGCTACTTAACGCTAAAATATACTAACGGCCTAATTAAAAATGCATCCCAAACAGCGCTTCCATTTGAATTAATCTCTAATGAAATATATTGAAGTTTACGGTTGTCGCCTAATGTTGGAACCGCCTTTTTATAAAAGGAACCGTTTGATGAATGATCTATTTTTTCCCAGTCAATCAGAATCGAGATTCCGCCGCTTGATGTTTCGCCAACAAGCCTGAATTTTAATGAGCCATCCGGTACGTTTTTGGGGAAACGCGGGAAACCATAAGATATCACTAATGAATCTATGTCTATATTTCCGGGCAAGTCTATTGGTATGGTAATATATATTTCACGGCCATCCTCGGGGGTTCGTTCGGGGCCATGACTATAAATCCATGTTTTATTGCCGTATATGCATCGCCTGGCAGCGGTTTCGAAATACTTTGAATTAGGACCCGGGAAATAACCCTCATGTAAAATACCACCCTTGAATCTTAATTTTGAGTAATAAGCCTTTTTGTATTCCCAAATAAGTCCATCAGATGATTCAATTTCGAATTTCTTGAAATGTTCCTTATCTGCAAGCAATAGAACTTTAATGTCGGTTTTTTTAATCGGATCTATAAAATCCACTTTTTTCTTTGGCGGTTTAATAGGTTTTTCGGGCTTTGGCGGCGGCGGTGGCGGTTCTTTTATTATTACAGTTGTTACCAATACTTGCCCCGGTTCAATTAAACCGAGATTAACTACCGTGGAATCATCACCGAGTTTTGCCAGAAGCGAATACTGCCCGGGTTCAATGCCATCAATAATAAAATTGCCTAACGTGTCGGTTAAGACGCTGTATTTCTGCGGAATTGAAAAAACTGCAGCGCCGGCAAGAGGAGAACCTTCCTCATCTGTAACTGTGCCTTTAATAACCGCTGGTTTTCTGGCGCATCCTGCAGCTAATAATATAATTATTAGGAATAAAGAAAAACAAGCTCCGCGTATCTTTACCATTAGCTACCCTTTAGCCCTGACAACTTCCAAACGCAACATTCTACGACTTCAATATTTAAGCCGCAGTATTATATATTAACCGTATCGACTTGTAAAGCCAAAAGTAAAGATTTTAGACAATGATATAAGTCTTTATTACTATATGATGTCCTTTAAAGAAACAGTTTTTCTGAAATTAGCCTTCTATCCCGGATTATCTATGAATAATCAGAGTTAACAAATACGTGCATAGGTTACCCAAGCCTATAAATAGCTTTGCAATAAATAAAAATTATATATATTAATAGCTGCTGAAAAATAATTAAGGAGTAAATTGATTTGTCTAAAAGAGTTTTAATTACCGGAATAAATGGTTTTGTCGGAAAACATCTAACTGATTATTTACTTGCTAACAACTATAAAGTAACCGGTTTTGATTTAAACAATGATATGGAAGACAGGATTATTTCGAGGGATATTAAGATATATACCGGCGATTTGCGTGATGAACAGGAAGTTGCAAAGGTTATAAAAAACATCAGCCCAAACCTGATATTTCATTTAGCCGCCCAATCATCAGTTAAACTTTCGTTTGAGAATCCTGTCGAGACTCTATCGATAAATCTTATCGGTTCTTTAAATATCCTTGAAGCTGTTTCAAAAATGGAGACACCGGCCAAAACTCTTCTAATAACTTCATCGGAGGTTTACGGTCAACTTAAGCCTGACCAGGTGCCGGTAACTGAGAATCACCCGTTTGAACCGGTAAATCCTTATGCTGTATCCAAGGCTGCAGTTGATTTATTAGCTTATCAGTATTACAGAGCATACAAACTGCCGATTTACTGGGCTCGAGCTTTTTCTCATGCTGGTCCCTATCAACGAACGGTGGCAGTATTGTCTGATTGGGCTTTCCAGACTGCCAGGATTGAACTTGGGTTGTCGGCACCGGAAATCAAGGTGGGCAACCTTGATGTTACAAGAGATTATATTGATGTTCGGGATACGATTCAGGCATATATCGCTATTTTATTGAATGGTAAACCTGGCCAGCCATACAATGTCTGTTCGGGCAAGGGGTATCGTCTTTCGGAATTATTAGATATTATAACCTCTTTCAGCGTTAAAAAAATAAAGGTTATCCCCGACCCATCACGTTTGCGGCCGGTAGACATACCGATTTTAATAGGTTCCCCCGAAAAACTAAAAAAGAACACCGGCTGGCAGCCAAAAATTGAGATGGATACTACCTTGCGTGATATTTATAATTACTGGATTGAATACCTTACTCCGCAGATTCAGTGAGGAAAATCACCAAGTTCTGCCAATTACAGCGCTGGCTTTCTTCCTATGTATCCTATATTTTGGCCAACATATAATACGGGTTAAAGAACTTCTAATTTTATTGTTGTTAAGATGTTTAAATGCTTTATATTAACCAGTCGATAAAATTGGTATACGTTGGAAAAATGTAATTTTGTTTTAATAAGGAGCGCTGGTGAAAGAGTCAAAGAAAAAGACATTAAAAAAAGCTGCTAAAAAAAGCAAAGCTGACAAAAAAGCAAATCCCAAAACATCTCAGAGATCTAATTATACAAAGCAACTCGAGAAGAAAATAATCGAACGCTCAGCTGTTATTGGCATAATCGGTATGGGTTATGTTGGTTTGCCCTTAGCGATTGAGTTTGGGCGGGTCGGTTTTAAGGTTATTGGCGTTGATGTTGATCCGAAAAAAAATGAGATAATAAATTCTGGGAAATCCCATATAGACGATATTAAGGATTACCAGGTTAAGGAGCTTACCGACCTTAAACGTCTTAAATGTTCAAGCGACTTTTCAGTTTTAAAGGATGTTGATTGTATCGCAATTGCTGTGCCCACGCCGCTAAATAAAACCAAAGATCCTGATGTTTCATTTATTTTATCGGCAGTAACACAAATCCAAAAACACCTCCACCAAGGGCAGTTAATAATATTAGAATCGACTACTTATCCCGGCACAACCGAAGAGCTTATAATGCCTATACTGGAGGAAACCGGTTATAAAGTAGGAAAAGATTTCTTCTTGGCGTTTTCACCCGAAAGAGTCGATCCCGGAAATATCAGATTTGCTACTCATAATACACCCAAGGTTGTTGGCGGTGTAACTTCAAACTGCTGCAAAGTGACGAGAATCCTTTATGAACAGGTTATTACCGATGTAATCCCTGTCAGTTCGACGAAAGCCGCCGAGATGGTTAAGCTTTTGGAAAACACCTTTCGTTCGGTTAATATTGGCTTGGTAAACGAGGTTGCGCTCATGTGTGACCGTTTGCAAATAGATGTCTGGGAGGTAATCGATGCTGCCGCTACCAAACCGTTTGGGTTTATGCCATTTTACCCCGGTCCCGGTCTCGGCGGACATTGCATTCCTATCGACCCGCATTACTTATCATGGAAACTGCGCTCACTAAATTATTATGCTCGTTTCATTGAGTTGGCCGGCGATATTAACTCAAGAATGCCAGAGTATGTAGTTGAGAAAATAAGCGCGGCCTTAAACAGCCGAAAGAAATCGTTAAGCGGTTCGAAAATACTGGTTTTGGGTGCGGCATATAAAAAAGATATTGGCGATGTAAGAGAATCACCATCACTGGATATTATCAAGATTCTTATTCGTAATGAAGCGTTGGTTTCATATAATGATCCTTTTGTCGATGATATAATTCTTGATAGCGGAAAGAAAATAAAATCAGTTGGCATGAACGCTAAATCTATTAATTCTGCCGACTGCGTTGTCATATTAACAGATCATTCCGAATACAAATATCAATGGATTGTCGATAAAGCTAAATTGATTGTTGATACCAGAAACGCAACCAAGCACGTTAAAAACGGAAGAAGCAAGATATTCAAGATATAAGAATAGTCTTCCGGTTCATTATGCGAACGTAAACTGAAGCTATGATGGCATAATATGGAAACTTGCCTATAATTATTATTTAATCGGCAGGTCGCACTATCCTGTGACCTGCCCGAACATTCTACTTGACTTATCTTATTATCCATAGGAATGGTTGTTTAAAGATTTGAGTTCACTGCTGTCCGGTCTTTTCAACAGAATTCTCCAATTGATAT
>JAGGSN010000182.1 GCA_021159005.1 Candidatus Zixiibacteriota bacterium
TTTAATACATAAGCGGTTCGGTCCCAAATGGGATAATAGGGAAGGCGGTTAAATTCCGTCACAGCCCCGCTACTGTAATCGGCTCAACCTGGTTTTGTGCCACTGTCATCATGATGGGAAGACATGAAACAACTCGAATGCCGTAAGTCAGGAGACCTGCCGAATCGCCAAGCCATTAACATACCTTCGTGGGAGAGGTTGGCGATGAAACTAATTGCTTTGCTTCGGATCTCCCGGAGCTTTTTTATTTTGCTCACTGCAATAATCTTATCTGTTGTATTGTATAAATCCTCGTTTTCGCAATCCACACTGAAAATATACGGGCAGGTTATAGATTATAATGGCCCGGCGGCGGATGTGATTGTGAAAATCGACAACTTTGTCTTTCAGACGTCAACCGACCATGACGGTTATTATTACATTTATAATATTCCTCCCGGAAGATACGGGCTGACTTTTCAGAAAGGCGATAAAATAACATCAACAGGCGATAGGATTATAGTAAATAATGGTCATCCGGTCAGGCGAGATATATTTTTAGAACATAATGTTTTGAATATTGCCCCCATATACAGTACGGCTTTATCGATACAGTCAACCGACTATCATGGGCATAACGTCAAAGTCTATAATATTGAAAATCAAACAGTCGAGTCGGTTGAATCTATTTTGAGGGAAATCCCCGGACTGAATTTGATAAATTCCCCGGCTGCCGGCGAGATATATATTTCCGCAAATGGCATCAAGTCTAAGGGTGTTAATGTTTTAGTCGATGGCAGAAAAATAAATTCGCTGCTTACCGGCAGAGCCGATTTAAATCAGATTCCGGTAAGAGCCATTGCGAAGATAGAATATATTTCACCGGGAGCCGCCGCTCTAACAGCTGACGGCAATCTTGGCGGCACGGTAAACTTTGTAACATCTCAGGGCAATAGAACTACTTCGCTAAGCGCATCGCTGGTAACGGGAAGTTATAACGCCGAGGGTTATAATACCAGCTTTAATTACTATAAGCCAAAATATGGCAGCCTTAAGGTAATATGGGACAGACAGTTTGCTAAGAATAACTATAGCTATACCGATTATTTTGGCGATTCGCAAATAAGACAAAATGGGCGCGCAGAACATGAAAAATATTTCGTATCTTATTCCAACAGCCTCAATGATAATTTGATAAACATTTCAGGCTTTGTCTATTCAGGCAATAATGGCGTACCCGGACGGTCTATTACGCCTTTAGCCGAAGCGAATTCTCATAAAGAAACAATCTCTATCGGCGGCGAGTATAGTCATAAATTGAATAAATCCCTAAATATTAAAACTGATTTTTCAATTTTGAAACGCGACAACCGCTATAAGGATTTAGGCAGTTTCTTTTCCTACAATACAAAATACCTCGAGCAGGAAACTAAGCTTGCAATATCAAGTAATTACACAACTGCCGAATGGCTGGATATTAATTCAGGTTTGTCGATCACCAAAAGCGTTCTCGAAGGGATTGATTATATCAGACCGGAATCGGCTCTGGGAAAAAAAGACCGCGATGTTTACAAATTTGATAGCGGTATCGGCCTTAGACATCAAGTCAACAGGTTTACAATAAAATCAGGCCTTTCCTATTCATTTAATAAAATTGACCATGACGATTATTCAAGCAGTTCCTTAAGTATATCTGCTTTATATCAAACAAAAGTTTCCGCAGGCTTTACAACCTCGTATTCAAATTCATTCCGTTTGCCGGGCTTAGCCGAACTTCACTGGCGCGAGGATGTTTTTGTTATAGCCAATCTCGAACTCAAGCCTGAAAAATCAAAATCGCTGACAACCGAAATATTTAGCGATTTTAAACTGCTGGGGAAATGGCGTATGTCGCTGGAATATCGCGATGTTCGATATAAGGATTTAATTTACTGGCGCCGGTCGCAGGGTATAAAATATAAACCGGTGAACATATCAGCCTCTGATTTCTTTAGCGTTACAGGTACAATAAATTATAAAGCCCCTGCCGATATAATCGAAATAAACTTCTCGCGAGTCAGGTCAATCCCGCTCAACCGAGAGGATGATGAGTCATATTACGGCAAGTATATAATCCATCAGCCGTTATATACTAATCGTCTTGCTATAAAATTCAACTACCGGATTCTTAACACCGGCGCCGATATGCTCGATTCGAGCCACAGATTTATCACCGAACAAAACACCAAACAGCTCGACTGCTATACGCTTGTTGACCTGTATATTGGCCTTACGTACAAAATAAAATTTGTAACCGCAAAATTAGAGTTTAGGGTAAATAATTTAACCGACATCGAGTATGAACTGCTCGAATATCAACCTATGCCGCCGCGAAGTTATAATCTAAGCCTAACATTAAAAATGTAGAAGGAGATGCTATGAGAAAGTTTTTATTTATTAGTCTGTTTGTTCTTGCATTAATGGCTTGTTCATTTGCCGCCAATTATCTTTATGTGGTCAACGGCACTGCCGAAACCATGTCGAGAGTCAATATTGAAACAGGCGCTGTTGAAAATCATGTAACCGCTCTGGGAGTTGTCCCCAATCAGATAGTTTATCATGATGACAGGCTTTATGTTGTCAATTCGCTTTCAGCCAGCCTGATGGTTATTAATCCGGCAAACAACTCGGTTATTAATGAATTCCCTCTGCCGGTAAACAGCAACCCCTATAATATTGCCCTCTCCGGCAATTTCGCTTATGTAACGGGATTTGCCTCAGCTTCAGTATATAAAGTTAACATAAACAACGGCTCTATTGCCGACACATACACTGTCGGGTTGTCTCCCGAGGGATTAATTGCTTATGACGGCAGGCTTTATATTGCCAATACTGCTTTTGACCCGGATGATTACAGTTATGGGCAAGGGTCGGTATCTATAATAGACTTAAGTAATGGCAGCACAATTGACCAAGTTAATATAGGGAAAAACCCGCAATTTTTAGCAGCAGGACCAGGTGATTTTATAAATATTGTTTGTTCCGGCGATTATAGCACGCATACAGGAATGGTTTATTTCTTAAATCCTCAGAATAATACGCTTATAGACTCGCTTTCGACTGGCGGCAATCCCGGCATGCTGGCAATATCTTCTGATGGCATCGGGTATATTGCCGCCGGCGGCTGGGTTGGCGATGGTCATGTTTATAGTTATAATGCTGTCAGCCGTACTATCCTCAGAGATGCCAGCAACCCTATTACCGTTGCCAGAGGCGCCATTGCGGTTGCGGTTGATTCGGTTGGCATGATCTATAGCGCCGGGCAGATGGTTGATAGGATTACAAAGTTCGATTATCAGGGAAATGTAATCGCTAATTATTCAGTCGGGGATGGTCCCGTATCAATGGTAATAATCGATGAGAGAACATATATTGAAACCATCGATGACGTTGTGCCGGATGGCATTACGCTTGGAATACCTTATCCAAATCCATTCAATTCATCTGTTTGCTTAAAGCTGGAGGGTAATTGCAGCCATCAGGATAACTTGATAATTGACATTTATAATTGTAACGGTAAGTTGGTAAATAAGTTAAGTGTTTGGCAGAATCATTCGATAAGCAATAATGTAATCTGGCCTGGCATCGACTATAATGGTTGTGATGTTGCCTCTGGTGTCTATTTTGCCAGAATAAGAGGAACTTTAAAAACAGTAAAAATGGTTCTTTTAAGGTAAATTACTTCTTGCGCCGGAAAAAATTAGTATTATATTAATTAGTCTGGAGGAAAAATGAAGAAGAAAATACATCCGAAATATTTCGAAACAAAAATTACCTGTGCTTGCGGGAATGTTATCGAAACACGCTCCACAATGAAAGATATTACAGTGGAGATATGCTCGAATTGTCATCCGTTCTTTACCGGCAAACAAAAACTTATTGATACTGCCGGAAGAGTTGAAAGATATAATCGTAAGTACGGTAAAACTAGCTAAATTTTTATAGCGGTATCTTATTCTATCTATAAGTTGCCGCTATATTTTTTTTGTGTTTGGGGATATAGTGAATATTTTAAAAGCTATAATAATATCGCCATTTTTATGGGTAAACAAAAATGTTGGCGGACAAGCGGTTATAGAGGGCGTTATGATGAGAGCGCCTGAAAAGGTATCAACCTCTGTAAGGCGTGCCTCTGGTGAAATAACAACTCAAACTGAGAATTTTATCTCGCAGACACAAAAGCATAAAAAGACCTTAGGCAAGCCGATAATCAGGGGCGTTTTCTCTTTTTTCGAGATGCTTGTACTTGGAATTAAAACCCTTAACTACTCAGCCGAGATTGCCGCCGCCGATGAGAAAAATCCTGAGGATGTTTCAGGGCCAGTCTCAAAAAAAATGACCCTTGCGCTGAGTGCAACTATGATATTTTCACTAGTTTTTGCAATAGTGATATTTTTCTTTCTACCATTGCTTTTCGCTCAATTATTAGATATTCACCGCGAGGCATTGATATTTAATTTGGTGGCTGGTTTTATCAGGATGCTAATGTTTGTTTTGTATATTAAGGGCATATCATATCTGAAGGATATAAAGCGGATTTTTTGCTATCATGGCGCTGAGCATAAATCGATATTCGCTTTTGAGGCCGACCTGCCGCTTACAGTTGATAATGCCGCCAAATTTACTACTTTGCATCCCCGATGCGGAACCAGTTTTATATTGATTGTAGCGCTAATGGCAATCCTCACTTATTCGATATCAGACACAATATTTGCCCAAATAGCAGGACATCAACCGGCATTATTAGAGAGATTTGCCATTCACTTTTCACTATTGCCCTTAGTTGCCGGAGTATCTTATGAGCTTTTAAAGCTTTCGGGAAAAACGCAAAATAAAAGCCTGACAAAGATTTTTATCGCTCCCGGATTATGGCTTCAGAAAATTACTACCAGCGAACCTGATGCCGGTCAGCTTGAGGTTGCCCTAACGGCGCTTAAAGCATCAATTATAGACACCGATTTATACACTGAAGCAGTAAGGGCGGAATGATGGATTTTCCTTTTGAAAAACTATTATCTTCTTTGAAGCCCCGCCTTGAAGAACTTGATGAGATGCTGATTGATAAGAATATTGTGGCTAATCAACAGCAATATAAAAGAATCACCAAAGAGCGTTCTGGTATCGAGGAGACGCTAAGAATTGGCAAAGAATATTTTAAAATAAAAAAAAATATCGACGATAATGAATCTCTAATTAAAGAAGACCCCGAAAGCGAACTGGCGGAATTGGCCAAAGAAGAATTAAATGAACTGAAAGCCAATCATATTAAAGTTGAACAAAAACTAAAAGCCAGATTGATACCGCGCGATTCCAAAGACTCAAAAAATGCGATGGTTGAAATCAGAGCGGGCACTGGCGGCGATGAAGCCGCTTTATTTGCCGCCGACCTTTATCGCATGTATTCCAAGTATGCCGAACTCCGCGGTTGGCGTATTGATGTAATGAACTCCCATCCGACAGGTGTTGGCGGCCTAAAAGAGATAGTTTTCTCGGTTGAGGGTGTTGATGTTTACGGTGATTTAAAATACGACTCCGGCGTACATCGTGTGCAGAGAGTGCCGGCGACAGAGGCATCCGGAAGACTTCACACCTCGGCGGCATCAGTAGTGGTTTTACCGGAGGTTGAAGAAGTCGATCTTAGTGTTGATCCAAATGATTTGAAAGTCGATGTCTTTCGTTCATCCGGACCGGGCGGCCAATCGGTAAACACTACCGATTCAGCGGTCAGGATAACTCACCTTCCAACTAATACCGTCGTTACCTGCCAGGATGAGAAATCTCAGCATAAAAATAAAGCTAAGGCAATGAAAGTTCTCAGAACACGGATATTGGATAAAATAACCTCCGAGAAAAACTCGAAAATTTCGCAATCGCGCAAGTCTATGGTAGGTTCCGGCGACCGGTCGGAAAAAATCAAAACCTATAATTTCCCTCAAAACCGCGTTACAGACCATCGCATCGGTTTAACCCTGTATAGCCTTGATAGTATCATCAACGGCAATCTCGATGAGCTAATCACAGCCGCCAAGAATTATGCTTTCGAGAAAAAGATTAAAGAATCTTTCAAAGACAAGGCTGAGGTCTGATACAATAATCAACCTTACTGTAACCCTGAAAAATAGCCTATAAATTAAAAAATAGGTTGCCTGATTATCTAATATG
>JAGGSN010000183.1 GCA_021159005.1 Candidatus Zixiibacteriota bacterium
ATTTTCCAGTATATCTTCCAATAATCTGACTTATATTCTACCACTCCAAGGCAATAATCTGTATAAAGCCCAGTGGCTGAGTCACCCTTTCCAGCAGCTATAAGACCCTGGTTGTCTTCGGTGGCTCTATCATCAAGATAATAGATATGGTCTACGTCATCACAAGAAAAAAATAAATCGTCATCAACTTGGTATTGTCTTAAAAGCTCACTATTTCTATCATCTTGATCAGAAGTTACATCCCAATGATATACAGCCGGTGTAGATTCTGAATAAAACATTTCACTATCAATTCTATTCCAATTATTGATAGGCATGTCTTGATAACCTTTGAAACATTTAGCAAAGGTAATAATCCAAAGATGAGGTCTGGAGTCCCATCCATACCAGCCACAAAGTTCCTCCATTTCTGCCTGATTTGGTCCTCCTGCACAACCACTTTTCCACATATAAGCAAATCCATCTAAATACTTATTGTTTTTATGATAATCAAAATATAATCCATTAGGACATACCCACCGTGCATTATATGTATTTGTATTTTGTTGCTTCCACTCAGATTGGATATGACGATTTTTTTGGTCTATCCATGTACTTTCTACACCGTGATCACATCTTCGTGTTTCCAGAAAACAAGTTTCTGCAATTCCAATATGATGCATATCACTTATCACTTCAACTTGTTTATCACTCATTAGGTCAACTTCATAATGAGTGTGATATCGCCTTGCACTGGTGTCTGAGTATGTTCTTTGTTCTTCCTTTATATAAAATTCACCATTAGGATTTATGCTACAATCTTGTGCAGGATTTATCACATGCTCATCTTCATATATTTCTTCTGGTATTAGCAAATCCTGATCCAAGGTAGCAAATAAATTAAACTCAAATCCTGTATCAACTCCACTCCATTTTATATGATCACAACTATCAAGCTCACTGTAGATTACATTTGAATCTGAAAAATTAGTGTAACAATTAACTGGTCTCTCTGACCATGTAATGGCAACATTTATTCCCTTTTTATCTAAACTCTGAACGTCAAATATAAGAGGCGTGGGTACTTCAGCCGCTGCTCTATCAACAGCCCAATAAGCAGTAAAGCCCCTTCCATCTGCATCTGATGGATAATGTATAAATGTCCTGGCTGCGTTATTTCTTGCATCATATATTATCCCGCCTATAAAATTCTCTGCTTTAAGATCTGTTGGATTAGTCGTATACCATACCATAACCCCATCAACGGGATTACAATAAAATCTACGAGGAGGACAAGGAAATTGTAAACCCGTAAAAAAAATATTATTTCTGTATGGTATATAACTTTCAAAACCCGGTAAAGGATACAACGGATAATGAACAGGAATGCAAATTTCATCGCTACGAGGAACACCACTACCAGCATAAGCGTGAAGTGGCATAAATACAATTTTTCTGTTCTTTGTCAATACATGACAAGCAGAAACATATCTTTTTGGTCTATCTATCGGTTTCCCGGACTTATCTAAATCGTCTTCTCGCTCCTCATCTGTTCTCCCATCCATCATAAATGCTTTTGTATGTCTATGTGGGTGCTTATGTAAATGATCTGGTCCTCTTGGCGTATTCTTCATTATTTCGAGCATTTTATTTTCAGTACCAGCACTCCATACATAAATATCATAATCATCATTCAGATGTATAGGCGACAAATATTGCGTTTGTCTGTATATTGACATATCAGTGCCAGCTGCAACAAAATAAATCCAACGATAATATCTGGTGATTTCTCCAGTTATATCATTGACTTTAACAATATAAGCAAAAAATCTTGGGATTAATTTCTCTAAACCTTCCTTTTTTATCTCAATTGCTAACGGTTTGCTATATATCTTAACTTCTTTCAAATTAAAACAAATTAGAGCAGTAACTACTGTTCTTGAACCGAGCCTAACCCTTCTTGCGCCCTGCTTTAAATTCTGAAAACTTATCTGATTTTCAAGTATTCTCATCTGGCTCTGGGCAGCGCCTATAAAATCCCTGGCTTTTTCCTTATCGCCCAAGAGAGTTATTTTGTAAGGTACAGTTATCATACCTTAAAGCTCCGAGGCATCACAACCAAGGCAACATCAATAGAGTCAATACCAAAGTCACAGCCATCCACGTTCGATATCTGGA
>JAGGSN010000184.1 GCA_021159005.1 Candidatus Zixiibacteriota bacterium
GTGCCTTGAATTCGGGATTAAACATCGATCTGTCGTTTTTGTTGTGTATCCATGTCTTCACGCGCACAGCGTGCGTCTTCAACAGGTGGCTTGTGTATTCCAGTTCCTTGTGATAGGATTCCAGATCATAATACGGTTTTTCCCGTACCGATTCTGCCTTAAATATCGATTTAAGGTTTAGTGTTCGTTTCATGGTTTTCACCTTTTTTTTTATGTGCACACGTATGTGCCGTATGCGTATCAGTTTATGCACATATAAAGGTTTCGGAAAAAAAGAAAATCGGTACCCTACCGGTCATTCGTCCTCATGGATAACTTCATTGAGTGTGTTCATCGCGACCGCCGCGAGAAATTCCTTCGCTTTGGCTCTCACATCGCCTCTGATGCCGTGCCCTTCCATCATCGTCACTAGCTCGTCCAGTAGTCGATCCGTGTCCACATCATCGTCTGGCTCATCCTGTTTGCCACCATAGAGTTCAACGTCCCACATCATCAACTCGCCTATCCGTTCCTCGTCCACGCCGTCCACCAGCATGTCCATGAAAAGTTCAGCAACATTTTCATTACATCGACCGCATGACAGTATAGAGCCATAGCGCGACGCGTCCGGCACGATCTCGGTGAGTGCCAATATCATCGCGTCGCTCATCCGTTCACGCAATCGCTTTATGACCGCGACCTTTGCGCCAAACAGAAACGCTTTGAAGTTCCACTGTCTCACACTGTCGTTGTCTACGTATTCCCGTGCCTCGATTATGACCATATCCCCGTGATCGTGCACCATTTCAACGATAAGGTCTATCCTGTAGTCTGTTTCGTCCAGCACACTCTTAAGCACGCTCGTTAAGATATTTGCCCTGTTGTTGGCATTTATGTTTATTCCTTCCATGATTTATTCCTCGATTATGTAGTCTATATCCTGTAGTCGCTCTATTCTACTGTTTTTCACTCGTTACGTTCTGACATTCGCCTCACCCATCGCGTTGTACGACCTGACCAGTGCGTTTATCCGGTCGATGTTCACGCCGTATTTGATCATATCCGAGAACGCCATCAGGGTTTTTTCGTCCAGCCGTTCGACGTCCGTTATCGCGGTGCCGTATATTGACGGTTGTGTGCTTACCACCACCGTTGACAGTTCGCGATGTAGATCATCATCGATCTTCCCGTGTAGCCGCTTCAGCGTGACGTTTTTCGCCGCTATAACGACCGTCCCAAACGACCATTTTTGGGGTGTGCCGGCGTTGAAGTCCTCCACCGCCTCGATCATCTCATAAACGCCGTGTTTTCGGAGTAACGCGAGCATTATCTCAACGTCATCCGTGCTGCAGTTGAACATCTCCGCCAACAGGTGTATCGAGTCTATCCGCTGATGCATGTGCTTTTCTGCCGTGTCGTGTTCCTGTGCAAATCGCATATTTGCTTTTTCTGGTGATTCCATGTTTTCTCGCCTCTATTGGTGTATACCCCCACCGGCACGCAACCGATGGGGTTTATATACGGGTTTAGTGGGTTTATCAGGAAAAAAAATAAAAGCGGGTGGGTTTTCACCCGCTCCGGTTGTGCTCGAACTTCCACCCGTGCCCTTCCTTATGTCCGTCTGCGATCTGTCCGGCTATCTCATGAAGATTGGTTACGATCTCACCCCATTGATCCGCTTCGAGTTCGACCGTCACTGCCCATTCTTTCCCTGTGATCCCTTCCAGTTCCTCGATTCGATCTTTTATCGCATCGCCGTATTTGCCGACCATCCCCGGTACTTTTTGACGTGCGATTGCATCGAAGTCGTAAAAGTCCTTCACTTCCGGCATACTGTAGCCCGTCCCGCAGCGTGAATCTATGTACACGTTGCCGAGAGGATAGCCGCCCCACGTTCCCGCTTTTTTGGCTAGCCTGACCCACTGACGCAATACCTGCAGCTCTTCTGTGCTCCCGACTTCCACCGGTTCCGCGATAAAATCCGCTTCGTATTCATGCCATAGCTCATCTATGTTTCCGCGTCCCTCTATGACTTCCAGCCCTTCGCGGTCTTCCGGTTCAACGTCGTAATTAATATAGCCCTGTGCGTCCTCTTCTTCCGAAAAGTCCACCTCTTTACATCCGTCGTGTCTGTTGCCGTCTTCATCCACAACTATGTATGATGGCTCAAAGTCGTCATACAGCCCCTCATAGACCTCTACGACCTTCGCCCATACATCATTACCGTATGAAAGCGCGGCGCATGTTTGCATTGCATCGCCTATCTCCTTGTATCCCCATAATCCGGTATCGGTCTCTTCGTTCTCGCAGTTCGCGATCACAAACGCCGCGTCCTCAATGGTATAACTCCGGTCTGTCACGCTCTCAAAGAACGCGTCTTGTATTTCGCCGTATCCGCTTATCTCGCACCGTATATTTGAAACGTCTTCCTCGCCGTTGAGTATTGCCTCTTTTATGTCCTCTTCAATGTCTGATAGAAACGCGTATGCGTCTTTTTCTACTTCGATGTTATAATCCATGTTGTTTCACCTCTTTAAATTACAAATTCTGCCTGTGTTCCTCTGCAAATGCAATATCCCGCCTCGTGACCTCATCAGCGTGATCAAGTTCGCGGTCTGCTGCTCTCGTTGCCTCTGTAGCGTCATCGTCTTCAAATTCCATAACGCACGCCATAGAGCAGAATACGGACGCGTTCGCCTCTCCTCGCGGCATATATTGTATCCCGCCATCGTAAATGATCTCGCCGCACCATGTACATCTTTGTAGTATATCAAGTTCCACAGCCGCCCACTGCCTCAACTCGTGCGCGTTCATCGGGTGGTATCCTGCAGCACTGCCTACCGCCATAGTGATATTTTTATTTATCTCGTCACGCTGCCATTGCCCGCGTATCAGTATCGCGGTTTCTGCGACTGCCCGCGGATCATCGTATAATTCGCTTTCACCCCTGTAGTGTGTCTGTAATAAGTCGCTGTTGATCACCGATTTATCCCTAGTGATCTCGACTATATGACTGCCATCGATTCGTACTTGTCTTGTTATGATATATGCCATATTCTCACCTCGAATGAAAATAAATGGATGGAAGTGGTTTAAACCGCCTTCCAAAGTTCTGTTGGCACGTCTGCGCCGTCTATCGTTATCCTCTCGGTTATGAATGCGCTACCGTCGCACCAGTCAGCGAACGCCTTAACCACCTCTGGCAGCGTGACGGGTGTGTAGTCCATCGATGTACATAACCGCGGATAATTCTTATCATGCTGTTGGAAAAACCCGCCCGTAAAACCTTCATCCCGATAATGTTCAAAAGTGAACTGCCCCTTAAAGTTCCAGATCGTGCCCAACCTGTAACCCTGGCAATACCGATCTGTTAAATTCATCAGGGTTCTAACCTTCTCGATAACTGCCGCGGGCGCGGTACTGTTCTGTGCCCACCCAATATATTCGCACGATCCCACGCCGAACGCTGCCGACTGTTCGCCATTCACTATCTCGACCACAAGGGGGTTTGCATCGATAAACTCAATTACCGGCGCTAGTGCCGCCTTCGTCGTCATAATATCAGGGTGCGCCTCGCTTCGATATTCGGTGTAGGTCTCTGTTACTGTGTTTGCTTTCATATTATCGACCTCTTTTATCTGCGCCGTATGCGCCGTATACGTATCATACTTTATACTATAAAAAGGCAGTGACGGGTGATAAGCCCGCCCTGTTTATACGTACATCATGCACGCGTCCGGCGTGTCTGTGCCGTCGTTTATCCAAAGGTGATAACATCCATCCTCTGATAGTACGACCTCTGCAGTGAGGGTGTTTGTCGGCTTCCAGAGGGCTTTTAAGAATATGCCCGCGAACCTGATTTTATCGCGTATCTTCATCCGCATATCGACCACCTCACAATAATTCAAGATCGCCGCTTTCGATGCATTGTAGGATAGTCCGGCATTCATTCAGGCGTATTTTTAGCAGTGCCGCGCTATGGCTATCCTTATCGTGCTCCGCATCGACTATACACCTCTCCGTAACATCTGCCCGCCGCCGTAATGCGTCGGTGATCTTTTGGTATCTTCGAGCCATCCCTTAACGCTCCCATTCAATGTGTCCACCTAGTGCGGTAACAATTGCTGTAGTGTCCTCAATCATCTCGCGGGCTTGCCTTTCAAGTTCTCTCTTGAAACCGATTGATTTCACCCGTTCAATTGCTTTTTCTAGTACGTCCGCGGGTATCTGTTGCCTTACTGTTATTATGTGTGTTCGTTTCAAGTTATCTCACCTTCTTATTGTTTATTTGTTACTGAACTGATCCAATAACCGTGAATAGATGTTATATTTTCTTTTTAGGTAGTATTCGCCTTTATCTTGATACAACCAGTCCAATATTTTTATTGATACCTGCCTGCCGGTGTATTTTAGAGCGTAATAAAACCCGTCTACATGTTTATATTGCCGATCTCGCTGTAAATATCCTTTTGTTTCGCAGTGTGCATTAATTACGTTCTGTAATTTAGAAATAAAAGCCTTTGTGCCGGTAAAATAAACCATTGTATTGTAATAGTACTTTGGCATCGATACGCCGCCGTCCCCATCGAAAACCCCGCGTATAAAGTGGTGTGTGGTGTTTGTTTTATCAAGTTCATTGAATAGGTATGAACAGTCTGATAACCGGTGTGACTTATCCTCCCATTCAATGCCCCATTTTACGATATTAAGAAGCAATCTGTTATCACCAACCGAATATTTGTATAAATGGCGATCATTTATTATTTTATGCTCTGATTTAAGTTCTTTTCGCAGTAACTCCAATATCCCCCTGTCCTCTTTTTTTAAACTGATACTAAAGTATCCGCTACCATTTTTAGAAAAACTAAAACTCCCGTCTGCGATCCACAACCCCAAAAAGTAACTTGATCCGGGTGTAAGTTCTTTAAAATAATCATGATCTACTGGTAGTTTGTTTGAATTGGTCGGATACCGTTCTATGTTGTATTTATCGAGTACTTTTTGGATTGTGTGCCTGTCATATCCTGCCGCCCTCGCTGTTTTTCTACCTGATCGGTGTTTATGGTACAGTCTGATTATGTCCTGTTCTTGGTCTGGTGTAAATATTATCTTTGCTGGCATGTAACCACCGCGTATATATCGGTTCTAATCGAATAAAAGAATAGTGAGAGCGTGTTTAAACGCTCTCTGTTACACTAAACACAACAGGTTTACCGCAATCCCTGCAGGTTACGGTGTTCTTTTCCTGGTCATATTCCCAATTTGGAT
>JAGGSN010000185.1 GCA_021159005.1 Candidatus Zixiibacteriota bacterium
TGCACGGGTGCCCCATCCGCTTGCGGTGGGTTCCCATTACATCATCGAATACAGGTCACATTTCATACTCGTCTATCATTAGCGGTACATCTCGTTTTCCCATATACCAATTATAACTTGACCAGAGCCATTCCGCCGAAGAATCAACCAATCCTCGTTTCACCGGATTATTATGACAATAATTGATCTTTTCTCTAACCGATAAGACGTTGCGGCAATTATGGTCATAACATCGCTTCTCCCAGAACACTCGCTTTGAATCAGGCAAACCGATATTCGCCGAAGCGAAATATCTTCGGGCGGTGAATGATTTAATCTCGCCTATTAAATAACCCACCTTAGTACCGGGATTAGGGAAAATCACCAGATGCACATGTTCAGGCATAATCACATAACCGAGTAGTTTAAAACCGTGTTTTTTTCTCGCCACAGCAATTTGTTCAGACAATATTTCTTTGGCCGACAGTATATTAAGATTGGGTTGTCTTCTGTAACAACTGAAAGTAATAAACCTGACAGTGTGGTCATTGTCAAAATGTTTTAATTTAGGCATATTTAAATTATATCGAAGTATGGTTTATTATGCAAATGTATTCTCTACATTAAAGAAACCCACCGCAAGCGGATGGGGCACCCATGCAGCCCAGTAGGTCAAGTCCCAAGTGGTTTTGACCTGCTTCAACTGTTGATAAAGCAATAAATCTCTCTTGTTACCAAGCGCTGCTTGGTAACAAGAGGGCGTATCCGCCTCAGGCGGACGTCCTATTACTTAATAAAAGCAAGCTGGCGCACGAGGACGTACGCCAGCCACAGGATGTATATCAATTCATGCTTATTGAATAAGATATCGCAAATATTACCAGAAATATCCGCCGACATATTTTACTACAACTATACCCAGTGAGATAGCAAGAATAGCCTTTATAAACCTTGAGGGGAAATACTTTTGGAATCTTGCCCCAAGATATATTCCGGCAAAACCTCCGACTCCAAGCGATAATCCCAGAAGATAATCCGGTTTGACAGTTTGGAAACCGGGAAATATCACCGGCAAAAAGTAACTATAAACAATAACGCCCATAACGGATGATAAAAATGTGCTGAATAGCGCCGCTCCGGCAACCGCATACACCGGTAAACCGCATACAGCCACTAAAAATGGCGAAACAATAGCGCCGCCGCCGATGCCATAGGCGCCGCCAACAACGCCTACGATTAATGTCAGCAAGAAAATTAAACCGGTGGATGTGTTATAGGCTTGTCCGTTGAAGTTGAATTGAATCTGTCTAAGATTATACTTTAAAGTTTTTACCTGAAAGTCTTGATTGTTTATAGATTCTCTCGTTTTTTCTTTAAGCCCCTGAGCCAGCTTGACAACAATATACAACAAGACTATGCCAACAAACAGCTTGAAATTTTTGGAATCGGACAAGTATTTTACTCTGAGATAGGCGCCAATCACAAGTCCGGGCAGGGTGCCGATTATAATTGTAATCATAAGCGGCCAAATCATTCTCTTCTCACGGATAAAACGATACACGCCGCCGGGAATGGAAAATACGTTATAGACAAGGTTTGTCGGAGTTACCGCCGGCGAACTGAATCCGAGGATGCTTATCTGAAACGGCATTAATATGAAAGCGCCGGAAAGGCCGCCCATCGAGGTGAAAAACGATATAACAAAAGCCACCAGACCGGGCAGCCACCAGTAGGTCTCCACGCCGCTTATTGGAAATGTGTACATGGGTATATAATATAGGGGAAATATTGAAGTACTTCAAGAATAAATGCTGAAGAAATCCGCTAATAAATGTGAAATAAATTGTCTGCTTGTCTTAGTATCCAGAGGGCGAATGCAATTCGCCCCTACGGATTAATTTTTATATGTCGGGATGTCCATCTGAGACGGACTGCCCTTCATTATGCAACGTCTTATGATTATTGCTGGCAGTTTATAGTCTAATAATACTGAATCCGAATACTCGATACGCCTGAATCGATTGATATGGATGTCCGACAATCTGATGAGTCATAATTATCCGAGCGGTATTTGCCATGATATTTTTCCAGCCCGACTTTTTTGAAATTGGTTGATGATAAAGCGGCGTCCGAGTCGATTTCAAGTCCCATTTCGCGGGGGATTCCGATGGTAATCCGCGAGGCGCCGGCATCGATATCGACTGATATATCATCCTCAGACCGGCATCCAAGCTTAAGGTCAATTTTAGCCGCGCCAGTATCCAGAATTAGTTTCTTGATAATTAAATCGGATAAATCAAGGTCAACATTGGCGGCGCCTATATCTAAATCAAGGTCGAGCGGAATATTATCGGCAATAAAAATATTAGCATCATTTGAAACATTTTTCCTATGGAACATATTAAAATTTCTTCGACCAAGTGTATTAATCCTGATTTCTCCATCGCCGCCGTATGATTTGAAACTGCATTTGGGTTTTTTATAGCTGTATTCGAATTCGCCTAAGAAAAGCTTATCGGAAACCGGACTAATCCAAAGTTCGCCCAGACCAAAATCTATATCCAATTTAAGGTTTTTAATAGTTGAGTCCTGCGATAATTCATAAGAAAATTCCTCAATGCGATGACTTCGTTTTGTTGGCCAATTATAGTCAACACAGCTTCCGCCCTCAGAAAAAGCGACAAAAGCAAAAGTGGCGGCAATCAGGAGAGGGGATAACAATCCCAGCCAGTAATATTTAGTTCGCGAAAATATAAATTCGAGACCGATAGCGATAAGCAAAATTGGCCATAGCGATATTAACTCAACCCAGACTGAATAACCGAGATAATCGAAATTTATCGCCAGAAAAAATAAACCTATTCCGAGAAGGATAACTCCCCAGCGTATAGTGCTAATCTTTTTCATTTAAGCCGCCTTTATCCAATGCTTTAACTAAAATCACCGCACCGATAATTATCAGGACAATCGGCCACAGCTTAAAGAAAGAAAACCAAACAAAGATATTTAGAGTATTCATAAGAAAAAACATACCCATGACAACCAGAACAATACCGACGATGAATTTCGTTTTGTCATTTTCTTTTTTTTCGTTGTTATTATCAATTACCGTTTCATCGCCTGTTTGAGGAGTTAAGGCATTAGAATCTGAAACATCTACAGGCAGCGGTTTTTGAGGAATAATTATCCAGGCTGCCACATATACCCAAAAACTCAAACCTCCCGGAAAAACAAGCAAAACAGTTGCCAGCCTTATCAGTGAAGAATCGACATTGAAATATTCAGCCAAGCCGGCGCATACACCGCCAAGCATGGCATTTTCACGCGAACGATATAATTTTCTGTTGGGCATTAACATACCTCCCATCAAGATAGTTTATTTTCTATATATCCATACGTTAGTGAATTATAATTTGTTACAGGATAATTCAAGCATTATTTTTCCGCTTCACCGGTCATAGGCACAAAACGAACCGGAATTACATTCATTTCTTTAATCTTGCCTGATTCCTTTCTTATCAGTTTCAATTCCTGATTATGGGAGCCTACCGGAATCACCAACCGTCCGCCCTCGGCAAGCTGGTCTAACAAAGGCTGGGGGATTTTTTCAGGCGCGGCGGTAACTATTATAGCCTCGAAAGGAGCATGATCCGGCCAACCTTGATAACCATCACCGCACTTGACTGTTGCGTTATAATCGAGAGCCTTAAGAATGGAATCAGCCCGGTCGGCAAGTTCGCAGACAATCTCGATAGAATATACCGAATCGCATAATTCGGCCAAAACAGCCGCTTGATAACCGGAGCCGGTCCCGATTTCCAAAACCTTGGAATGCTTCTTTAACTCTAACAGCTCAGTCATCAGAGCAACAATATACGGCTGGCTGATAGTTTGCCCCGATCCGATAGGCAACGGCTCATCCTCATAGGCATATTTTATAACATTCTCCGGCACAAATCTATGACGGGGGACTTTTTCCATAGCCGCCAGTACGTTTTTATCACTGATTCCTCGCTGCTTGATCTGCGTTTCAACCATCGCTAAACGATTCATAGTATAAGTATCGGCAGAATCAGGCAGCAGCGAGTTTTTAGAAAATCCCGGCATAGTATATAAGATAACTAAACAGGAAATTGTCGTAAAGTTCAAAATGACTCCTTTGGATAATATTTTGTTTGATTAGTTAAAATATCACTGCTACCCGGCCTTTTCCAAGTAAATTTTAATAATATTTTCAGAAACAACCTCCTTAAAATAGTAGTTTTTTCACTACTGTCCGGCTTTTTTCATAGAATTCTTTAAATATTATCCAACAAGCGAAACTTGCTTGATTCGCAGCCCATAGAACAACAAGACATTGGAAAACTCCAGCAAACATCGCTATTCTACTTTTTGCTTTGCATAATATTTCATGCCTGTCCGCCGACAGGAGGAATTAGATTTC
>JAGGSN010000186.1 GCA_021159005.1 Candidatus Zixiibacteriota bacterium
CGTATTCGGGTGCGATCACCGGGGACGCGGGAGATCCCGCGCCCGTTCCTGTGGTTGAAGTGATCATTTCTTGCCTCCTCACTCGTCGAAGTACACGAATTCGACGGTCCCCGCCCCGTCGGCGTGAGCACCTTTGATGTTAAGGAACCTTTTTTCCGCGATGCTGAACAACGGGTTGTCCACATCGACACCATTAGGGAATATGAGGTTTGTGATCACTTCGACTGCAGCGACATGGGTGTGATCCACAACGGGAGTAGCCGAATTGTCGGCAACACCATCGATGATGGATACCCCGTTTATGTTCGCCACTGCGCCGACCAACTTCTCCTTGACCATGCAGATGAATCTGGTCTTGCCGTCCGGCACCGCATCGAGTACCTTGACAACATCCATGCCGCTAAAATCCGCCTTGACGATCTTCAGGTCGTGTTTATTTGCCATATCTTACACACCCTCGATTTTAGTCGTTGTGTGTAGGGGGAACAATCGATGATTGCCCCCTTACTCGTCGAAGTACACGACCGTTACCGTACCATCATCGATAGTTGACTCGACGACGAGCCACTTCTCGTTGTCCGCATCAGGCGTGATACTGAACAGCGGGTTGTCCATATCGATATTGTCGGGGTATGCCAGAATTCCGCCGCCTTCCATAACCGTGGTGTCTTTCACCGTGGTCATCGTATCTGCATCAACACCCTCGCCGATGGCGACGGTGCCGCCTGTGACCGCGGAGTGTTTGATGAAGCACACGAACCTGGTCTTGCCCAGTGGTACCTGATCGCCGACTTCCATGACGCCAGTTAACAACGGTATGTTGGCGATCTTCAGGTCATACTTGTTTGCCATGATTCATGCCTCCTTACGCCGTCACATCAAGCTGCGCCTTGTTCTTCAGGTACGATCCCGTACCGAATGCCATTCCGTACATGGCAAGGCAGTCCTTACCGACGCCCCTGATCTGTTTCTCGATCCTTACGTCAGTCTTGGGGATGAACATCCACGGACTTGGCAGCACCATCGCGGGCAGGTCACCCACGAGCATTGGTCGAAGTGTCAGCACCGGTTTCTCTTCACCGTTCAGCATGTTTGGCTTCACCGCGGTAGCGAGGGGCGGGGTGCCATACAGTTCCTGCGTCAGGTTGTCGAGTGCCGTCACGAGGATCAGTGAGTCCTCTTTAACCCTGTAGTTTTTGCTTGCACTGTCCCCGCATATCCACTCGACGAACCCGTCGTTCGCGGCGGTGGGTGCAGTTGTGTACGACAGTCCCCAATCGGGGACCGGGATCGTACCGGTAGCGTATAGTCCGGTCTGGTTCAGACCCACCATCTCCGGTCTGATCGAATCGATACCGAACTGTGTGTCTGCTGCATACCTGCCACCGAATGTCTTTGGCTCGAAGTATTTCTTCGCTGCTTCCGCGGCAAAGACGATATAACCGATGTGGTACGTTAGCATCTTTCGATGAATCGTGCTCTGAGTCAGGATCATCATTCTGTTGATCTCCTTCATGAGCATCTTCATCTCGTCATCCGTCAGAGGTGTCCGGTCAATCTTAAATTCTTTGCCCGGTTCCTCGAACGCAATCCTGTCAGCCAGCATTCTCAGCTGGGTAATTGAGGCTTTGCCCATCTTGTTTCCTCCGTTTGTTCATAGCAGGATTTTACTTCTGCTTGACACACAATCGGAGTTATGAGTATTTAAATGGTGTGTTGTGTATATTTGTAAAGATGTACAAAGCGCCAAGAGTTCCGATCGATCCCCTGACCACTTCTTTTTAAAGAACTGGTCAGTCTCCTGACCACACCATCGCGGCGTTCGCTAATCTAACTGCACGAAAACCCCGCTACA